>JALWRJ010000214.1 GCA_026994125.1 Cyclobacteriaceae bacterium
TCATTTAACTCTTCTTCGGGTGTTTTACCTGTTTCTTTTAACAATTTCTTATACAAAGCACCTTCTTCTAAATTAATCTCTTTGGTATGTAGCACCACAGTTTTTTCGATAATACCAATATTATTTTTCACTAAATGAGCCCATAAAAAATCGAGCCCCCAGCCAGATTTTGTTGCATTAAAATAAGGAAGACATGTTTGTAGAGCTGCTGAGCTAAAAACAGGGCACATAACCTCTACAAAATTAGTATATCTAATTTCATAACCTTTTTTATGCCTCAAAATTTCCCATACTGTATTAGGCTTTAGAGTACCTGGCTGAGCCAGAGATAAATTGTAATTAGCAGCATAAGTAAATATTTCATTTGCAGAACCCTCTACCACTTTAATATCATCATCGGGCATCCAGTAAAAATCATAGGTTAATAATTTCGGGTTTTCTTCTAAAACCTTTTTAATCACCGGATATTTAAACCCTTGCTCATAAAACACATAATCTGCAACCTTATCCAGTTCTACTTTTATTGATTCGGTAGGATTTGATGGATAGTAAATTAAAGCTAAATCGTAACTTCTATTATTTGATAACCATGTGGGCAAACACTCAAAATTTCCAATGGTTGTTAAAATAAGGTTCTTTCTATTCATACTATTTTAAGCAGCAAATGAAGCCTGAATTGCAAATTGTAAATATTTCATATCGTTATGGATACCTAGTGTTAAAATATTAGGAATAAAAAATCGAAATGATTTTGTTGGATTTATTCCTTTAATTAGCTTAATCTTTAATCCACTTTCGTGTATCATCCTAAGCATACTTTTTTTTGTAAAAAACCTTAAATGGGTGCTATCCAAAATGCCAAGTTCACGGTAGCGCCAATCCTTATCAAAAATTAGTTCTTTAAGGTTTTTCCAATATCTTACATTGGGCAGGGAACACACCAAAATGGCTGAATCGGTTACATAAGGTTTAATATTTTTTAAAAAAGAAGTCGGATCAATTATATGCTCCAAAAAATCATTGCAAATTACTAAATCAAAATAATTTTCAGGCAGTTGTTCCAACGCAATATTGGCATCGCCCGTTATAACTTTATCCAATACCTGTGCTGCTTTTTTAGAAGCTTCAGGGTTTATATCCACTCCCCAAGACTCTGTGTTAAAATGTTTTTTTATGTCTTTAGAAAAATTTCCGTTTGAACATCCAAACTCAATTGTTTTCTTACAACCTGAAGGGATAAAATCCATCATTTCAGGCCTAAGGCAATCATAGTATCCACTATTTTTAATATCCATGTAGTTAGCTTTAAGTTACAATACCATTCTTACACCAAGTTAAATTTTTGGTCAATGTTTCATTTAATATACCATCATTCTTATTTAGCAGTTTTCGGTCATATTCTTTGTGGTAAATATGGTACTGTACCCCCCCTAAGCGTAAGTTACGTTTATATATCCCTGCATTTACCAACCGAGCCACAAACTCACTATCCTCTCTTCCCCACCCCTGAATTTCCTCGTTATAGCCGTTTACCTTATAGGCATCGGCTTTCCAATATGCCATATTGCAGCCCCTAATACCTTGTATTGAAAACCTTTTAATAGAAATAAGTTTTTGCAAAAATGGCATGCGTATTCCATTAAAAAAATTTATTACCCCACGCATATACACATGGGGGTTAGTAATTTTTCCATCAAATATTTTTTTGGAGGTAACTTTTGATAGTAGCACCCGACTCCCCCTGACAAAGCTACCCGGCTGTGCAAACCTGGCGTGGTCGTACACAAAATGCTTATCGAGCATAATATCGCCATCAATTTGCAAAATGTACGCATACTTGGCCATCTTTAAAGCCTCGTTTCTGGCTTTAGCTAGCCGAAACCCCTTATCTTCTATCCAGCAGTGGTGCAAGGGTACCGGAAAATTTTCTTGAAACTCCTTAATCAGTTTGCGGGTATCATCGGTAGAACCGTCATCTGCAACAATTACTTCATTGGGCAATAATGTTTGCCGCTTAACACTGTTTAACGAAGCCCGTAAGGCCTGCGGCCAATTATAGGTTGAAATAATTAATGATGTGGAAGGTAAGGTTGCTAAACCATTCGCACTTTGGTTGGCAGAACGCCTGGCAACAATGGCTTTGGCATATTTTAAAAATGTTTCGGTAGAAGAAAGAACGGCTATGATTAACCCATACCAGCCATCTAAAATACCTAAACGAACAAAGTAACCAAAAAAGAAGCCCCAAGCCGGACTTACCAAAGCTTTTATTATCAGAAAAAAAGTAGATTGGTCATCTAACTGCGATGAGCCAATTTCGGAAAAATTATTTACCTGACGCAAATGCTCAAATACCGAATTAAAGGTATAGTGGTACAGTACCCCTTTTAGCATGGGCGCTTTAATTCCGGGGTTTAATTGAAACAAATCGTGCGGGTTTCTACCTGCCCAATGCCCGGCTTCTTTTTTAAATAACCGAATTTTCTTATCCGGAAACCAGTGCCCGTGCTTAATAAACTTGTCCACATAAAACGACATCCTATTCATTATATAGGCATCATGTTTAAAATGTAGTTTTACTTTTCGGATACTGCTAATCAGTTCGTTCGAAAACACCTCATCGGCATCTACCGATAAAATATAATCGTATTTGGCTTGAGCTATGGCAAAGTTTTTTTGCTGAATATGCCCTTCAAATTTATTCTCAATAAACCTTGCACCCATTTCCTGGCAAATAGCTTTTGTCCGGTCAGTCGAAAAGGAATCTACTACAACTATCTCATCGGCTACTTGCCAGGCAGCGTCCAGGCAACGAGCAATGTTTTTTTCCTCGTTTAAGGTAATGATAACAACCGAAAGTTTTACAGGTTTATGCTGCATTTGGAAAAGTTTTCGGAACAAAAATGCTAATTTTGCAGACTAATAAAAGAATTACTTCGATAATATCATGATTGACACACTAAAATACAAGGTAAAAGACATAAACCTGGCCGACTTTGGTCGAAAAGAAATTAAACTGGCCGAGGCTGAAATGCCCGGACTGATGTCGCTTAGAAAAGAATTTGGTGAAAGCAAACCATTGAAAGGAGCACGAATTGCAGGTTGCTTACACATGACCATCCAAACAGCCGTACTCATTGAAACATTGGTCGAACTGGGGGCTGATGTAACCTGGTCGTCTTGCAATATTTTTTCAACCCAAGACCATGCCGCAGCGGCTATTGCTGCAGCAGGCATACCTGTATTTGCCTGGAAAGGAATGAGCGAAGAAGAGTTTGACTGGTGCATTGAGCAAACTTTGCATGCTTTTGAAGATGGCAAACCGCTAAACATGATATTAGACGATGGGGGCGACTTAACCAACATGGTGTTAGATCGTTTTCCTGAATTAGTAAAAGACATCAAAGGGCTTTCGGAAGAAACCACTACCGGAGTACACCGGCTTATCGAACGAGAAGAAAAAGGAACGCTTCCTATACCAGCCATTAACGTAAACGATTCGGTTACCAAGTCTAAATTTGATAACAAATATGGCTGTAAGGAATCGTTAGTAGATGCTATTCGCAGAGCTACCGATGTAATGATGGCCGGAAAAGTGGCTGTAGTAGCCGGCTATGGCGATGTAGGTAAAGGTTCGGCAGCTTCGTTGCGTGGAGCGGGTACTCGGGTAATTGTTACCGAAATTGACCCAATTTGTGCCTTACAAGCTGCCATGGATGGCTTTGAAGTTAAAAAAATGGATGATGCTGTTAAAGAAGCCAACATTGTGGTAACGGCTACCGGCAATAAAGATATTATAACTGCCCGCCATTTTGAAAGCATGAACGACAAAACCATTGTTTGTAACATTGGCCACTTTGATAACGAAATTGATATGGACTGGTTAAATGGCACTTATGGAAATACCAAAGATACCATTAAGCCACAAGTAGATAAATATACCGTGGGTAATGGCAATGAAATTATTGTACTTGCCGAAGGCCGCCTGGTAAACCTGGGTTGTGCCACCGGGCACCCCTCTTTTGTTATGTCTAACTCATTTACCAACCAAACCTTAGCGCAAATAGAGCTTTGGAACCACAGCGATAAGTACAGTAACAAAGTGTACACTTTGCCCAAACATTTGGACGAAAAAGTGGCTCGGTTACACTTAGAAAAAATTAATGTTGAACTGGATGTACTAAGCCAGGAACAAGCCGATTACATTAATGTAAAAGTTGAAGGCCCATACAAAACGGATGAATATAGGTATTAAAATTACCTATGTTGCTCCTCGCATAAGTTGGAACTTGTTTAGCGTTTTACCCAGCAATTCAGGTAGCAAAAACAAGTTCCGGCTTTTAAACAATTTGTTTTTTATGATAGGGATAAATTGAAGATCCCCGCAAAGAGTAGGCAGCCAATTACCCCGATAAATTAAAAATTCTCTTGGCTCGTTTTTGGATATCCGGTATTCCTTATGGCATCCGAATATTCAATTATAAACCATCAATCTTTTATAATTGTTGGCTCAAAAAGCAGAAAATTCGGATATATTTTCCGGATTAAATTACCCCTAACTCCTTACCAACTTCGGTAAAGGCTGCAATGGCTTTATCCAGGTGGTGGCGTTCGTGGGCAGCCGAAATTTGAACCCGGATACGAGCCTGCCCCTTAGGCACTACCGGATAGTAAAAGCCAATTACATAAATTCCTTTATCCAATAATTTATCCGCAAATTGCTGCGATAGCACAGCATCATATAGCATAATGGGCGTTATTGGGTGAATACCCGGTTTAATATCGAAACCGGCTGCCGTCATTTGTTCCCTAAAATACGCTGTATTTTCCATTAGTTTATCGCGCAAATGAGTGGTTTCGCTGAGCATATCCAATACGGCAATGGAAGCCCCAACAATAGAGGGGGCTACCGTGTTTGAAAATAAATAAGGCCTGGATCGCTGCCTTAATAAGTCAATAATTTCTTTTTTACCCGAAGTAAAACCACCCGAAGCACCTCCCAATGCTTTGCCCAAAGTTCCGGTTATAATATCAACCCTGTCCATTACATTGCAGTACTCGTGTACCCCCCGGCCGGTTTTGCCCATAAAACCGGTTGAGTGGCATTCATCGGTCATAACCAATGCTTCATACCTATCGGCTAATGCACAAATTTTATCCAACTGAGCAATATTGCCGTCCATCGAAAATACGCCATCGGTTACTATAATTTTTTGAACGGCTCCGGCTGCATCGGCCGCTTTAAGTTGTTCTTCCAAATCGGCCATATCGTTATTGGCGTACCTAAACCGCTTTGCTTTACATAGCCGTACGCCATCTATAATAGAGGCATGATTTAACGCATCCGAAATAATGGCATCATCAGGCCCAAGCAAGGGTTCAAAAACACCTCCGTTGGCATCAAAGGCGGCTGCATACAAAATAGTATCTTCGGTGCCTAAAAATTTAGAAATTTTAGCCTCCAGCTTTTTATGTATGTCTTGTGTACCACAAATAAACCTCACCGATGACATGCCATAACCATGGGTATCAATGGCCTTTTTGGCTGCCTCAATTACTTTAGGGTGCGAAGAAAGCCCCAGGTAGTTATTTGCACAAAAGTTAATTACTTCTTTGCCATCTATTGTTTTTATATCAGCTCCTTGCGGGGTGGTTATAATGCGTTCCTTCTTATACAGGCCAGCTTTTTTAATTTCATCAAGGGTATGGACTAAATCGGGTTTTATTTTATTATACATTGCAATAAATTTAAGATGATTACCAACAAATATACGTTGCTATTTTTAGGATGCCACTTTAGCGAATATTTTTTAAAAAAGGCTCCCAAAGTATCAACATTGCACACTACATTTGCTCCCCATTAGTACAATTCAACCAAGTATGACCAAGTGTTTAGTTATAGGTGCCTGCGGACAATTAGGCACCGAGCTTACGGCCAGCCTTCGTGCCAAATATGGTGCTTCGCACGTGGTAGCCTCCGATATACACCCACCTAAAAACGAAAACAAAAACCAGCCTTTTGAAGTGCTGGACGCCATGGATTTTAATGCAATCAAGAAAATTGTTGAAAAACACCAAATAAATGTAATTTACCATTTGGCTGCTATTTTATCAGCTAAGGGCGAGCAAAACCCCGAACTAGCCTGGAATTTAAACATGACCAGCCTACTGAATGTACTTACCCTTGCAAAAGAGAAAAAAGAAATAAAAATATTTTGGCCGAGTTCAATAGCCGTATTTGGCCCCAACACACCTAAAGATAACACCCCGCAAAACTGTATTATGGATCCTAACACGGTGTATGGCATCTCGAAACTTGCCGGGGAGCGTTGGTGTGCCTATTTTAATGAAAAATATGGGGTTGATGTGCGCAGTGTTAGGTATCCGGGATTAATTGGCTACAAAACTTTACCCGGAGGTGGTACTACCGATTATGCCGTTGATATTTTCTATAAAATATTGCAAAACCAACCCTATGAGTGCTTTTTAGAAGAAAATGCTTACCTGCCCATGATGTACATGGACGATGCCGTAGCGGCTACCATTCAAATTAT
>JALWRJ010000215.1 GCA_026994125.1 Cyclobacteriaceae bacterium
GATAGGTTGTTTACTGTAAAATCGGCTTGCACTTCGGGTACTTGTGGGAAATCTGTTGCATTTTCTCCGGCCAGCTTATAATGGCCGTTGTCGCTGCTTAGCGAAATACTGTACGAGGCATCGTCAATAGAAAAGGTAACGGGCTGCTCGGGCAGGTTTTTAAGTGTGTCCAATAAAATTTTGGCAGGCACGGCTATGCTGCCTTCTTCGCTCGATTCTACCGGCACTTCGGTGATTATTGAAGTTTGTAAATCGGAAGCAGTAATTATTAACTTACCGTCTTTAATTTCGAACAAAAAGTTTTCTAAAATGGGTACTACCGGATTGGTGGTTATAACTCCCTGGATGTTCGATAATTGCTTGAGAAGTACAGATGAAGATACGATGAATTTCATTTAAATATTTTATTAGATACAATTAATGCGGTAAAGGTATAAAGAAATACGATTTGAAACCAATATTAGCCGGCCTAGCTACTCAAAATCTGCTCTTTTTCTTAATATTTTGTTAAATCGTTTTTTATTAAGCACGCAATAGCTCGAATCGGGGCTAAGCGCCAGGTAAAACTTGCCTGCCCTTGTGGGGTACACCCTAAGGGTTTCATTAGTACCCGAAAGCTGTGTGCAGGTAATAGTTACCAGGGGGGGAGTGCTTACCAGGCTGTCGGGTTGGAAAGCGGCCAGTTCGGAGGGTTGCAGGTATTGGTCGGTTTGTATAAATAAGAAATCTTCTAAAGCGGTAATGAGTTGTGTGCTATCGGCTTGCATGCCTTCAATTTCAAAAAAGCTGTTTTTATACCTAAAGTTAAGGCTGTCCTTGGCATATTTTACTTTTAGGGTATTCAAATTAGTAAACTGCGTGGTAAACACCAGCCTGCTCCGCCAGTCGGCTTCAGGTACTTGAAAAATGCCCGCTACATAGCTTCGGTAGCCGGGTATATGCACCAGGTAGGGTTTGTTGGTACTTGCAACTATAAACGATTGTTGGGTAGCCTTGTTACCTCCAATAATGTAGTGTTGCACGGTATCGGTATTGTTAAGCACGGTTACCTCCACGCCTTTCGTTTGCAGGTAATTGCTTGTAGAATCGGCCAGTGATGCCGGTACTGCCCTGCGTATTTCCAATTGGCTAAGCACCGAAAAAAACACATCGCGCATATTGATATCCAACGGATACGTTTCGTTAACCAACCATTGCCCATTAACATAGCTTAATCGGTTGGTTTGCTGTGGCGTTTTTAACACCACATCGGTAATTACCGTTTGTGGGTGCAGGGTAAACATACGTTTATCTACTTGCAAACCATGTGAGCCGGTTTTAAAATATGGCAGTATGATGATGGCCGAAATTACGAAGGCCAAAGCAATAATAAGACGAATGTTGAGTTGTTTTTGCATAGCTAATTTCGTCTAAAACCGTGTGTATTTTCGTTTTCGAAGATAAAAATGCATTAAGCCAAACAGTATTACCAACACTACGGGTAAGGCCAGGTTAATGGCTTGCCATTTTAGTTTTCCCTGGCGAAGTTTTACTTTGTCTAACGGCCTTATTATTACCTGCTTGGCCCGGGCGGTTATAAGGCCTTCGCCTTGTGTTAGGTAGTTAAGTACATTTAAAATTAAATCCTGGTTGGCAAAAGTTTGGTTGGTAAAAGGGTCGTAACCCAAGGGTAGCGGTTTGCCTGTTTTGGGGTTTTGGTTATTTCGGGCTACATCACCATCGCTAATAACCACCAATTTTGTATTTCCTTCGGGGATAAAACTATTCTTATTGGCTTGTTCGGGCAAAAATTTATGTTTAAAAAACGAAGTGAAACGCCCTTCGAGCAAATAGCCTAAGCCAATAAAAGAGGTGTTAAATTTTTTAGGGTCTAATTCGCGCTGCATTAAATTTATATCCACATAGGTGGGGCTCATTAGCTTACGGGCGTAGGCCGAGGAAGAAAACAACAACGTTTTTTTAACCCCCGGGGCTTTAACTGTGTCTATACTGCTGGCAAACCGGGTAAGGGTGGCATCCAGGTTGCGTACGGTTGGATGTTTGGTGTATTCGTTTACTACCGGATAATAGGGCCATTGCAGTAATTGTATGTTAGGTTGATCGCCTTCGTTACCTACAACAATAGGGTAGGTGCCCGACACAAAGTCCTGTACCAAATCGTTATTTATTCGAACTCCGTAGGTAAAGAGCAAATCGTCCAGGTCTAAATCGTAAGGAAAACTGTAAGTGCCCACATTGGCACTATCCATATTTACAGCTACTTTATCAAGCAAAAACAAGCCTGTACCTCCGTTTAGTAAGTATTGGTCTAATTTGTATTTATCGTAAAAAGAGAACCGGGTAGTGGGCTTAGCCAATAGCAGCGCATCTACAGGAGGGATGTTATCGGTTTGAGTTATATCTATTATTTGTACCCTAAAATTATTTTCCAGCGTACGGTATAAACTTACAAAATCGGCCGAGTCTAGTTCGTTGTGCCCACGTAAAACACCCAGGGTAGGCAGACTGGTTGCGGTTATGTTTTGTATGGCTTTAGCAAGTTCATATTCAATGCCTTCAATCGATTGGTTAAGCCTTTCTTCAGGCGGAGCGGCTTTATTGCCTTTAAAAAGCTGTACTCCTTTTTCGGCACTACCATAGGCTATTATTACTCCGGGCACTATTCTTTTTTGTATCCGCTTGCCTTCTTCGGTAATAAATACATCGGTAGGGGGCAGGCCTTTGCGGGCCAGCGATAGTAAAAATTGATTGCGCGATTTGTTGCTTGCGGCCTGGTCGGGGTTAATAAACTGGTATTGAATTTTACCGTTGGAGTACACTTTAAACTCTTCCAGGGTTTCCTGCAAGGCCGAACGCATTCGTTTAAATCCGGCAGGTAATTCTCCTGTTAAATAGGCTTCAATATAGATGTCATCTTCCAGGTTTTGCAATAATTTTTGTGTGGCGGAGCTAATGCTGTATTTTTTTTCTTGGGTTAAATCTATCCTTAAAAAATAAAACGAAGCCAATGTGTTTATTAACACCGCTAAGGCAATGGCCAGTGCTATTTGCAGGTACAGCGTTAGTTGTTTGCTCTCTAAGAATTTCATTTTTTAGCTGTAAGGAGTAAGGTTGAAAAATAGAGAAAAACGCCACTTACTGATAGCAAATAAATAATATCACGGCTATCAAGCAACCCTTTGCTTAGGGCCAGGTAGTGGTACTCAAGGCTCAAATTTGCCAAGGGAATGGCCAATTGCGACCACACATTAATGCCAGCCAGGGAATTTAGTCCGCTAAAAAAGATAAAGCTAAGAAAAGTGGCCAAAATAAAAGCAATAACCTGGTTGTGGGTAAGGGCCGATGTAAGCATGCCCAAGCTGCAAAATACGGCTGCCAGTAGTAGCAAGCCAATGTACGAGCCGGCTGTGCCGGCTCCATCTATATTGCCTACCGGGCTGGCCAGGTAATGCAGCGAGTAGTAGTACACCAAGGTGGGCAGTAGGGCTACTACCACCAGCGTAAGCGAAGCCAAATACTTACCCACTATTATTTGCCATGGAGTTACCGGCTTTACCAATAGTATTTCCAGTGTGCCTGTTTTGGTTTCTTCGGCCAGCATTTTCATGGTTATGGCAGGTATTAAAAACATGAGCACAAACGGAGCCAGGCTAAAAAAACTTCCTAAATCGGCATAGCCATAGTCAATTACATTGGTTTCAGGAAACACCCATACCAATAACCCCATGGCTATTAAAAATACGGCAATTACGATGTAGGCAATAAGCGATCCTAAAAAGCTGTTTATTTCTTTAAGGTAAATGTTAAACATTTTTTTCCTGGGTTAATGCTGCAAATACATCCTCCATAGATTGTTGCACTTGTTTAATGCCTATTAAGTTGAGCGCATTGTCAGTAACAAACTGCATAAAGGCCGGGCGGATATCCTGCGTGCTATCGGAGCTTATTTTGTATTTGTTGCCCGTTAAATGTGTTATTTTTTTTGCTTTTTCGAATGTTTTCAGCAGGCTGTCCGATATTTTGGCCGAAAACTCAACTTCAATAACTTGCGAAGCTGTATTTTTTTGTAATTGGTTGATAGGCCCATCGGCTACCAATTTGCCTTTGTTTATTACAATAGCACGGTTGCAAACCGCTTCTACCTCTTGCATAATATGCGTAGAAAAGAGTACGGTTTTGCCTTCGCTTACGGTTTTAATTAATGCCCTTACTTCTTGAATTTGATTAGGATCCAGGCCGGTGGTAGGTTCGTCTAACACAAGTACTTTGGGGTTGTGCAACAAAGCTTGTGCCAGGCCTACCCGCTGCCGGTAGCCTTTAGATAACTGTCCTATTTGTTTGTTTTGTTCCAATCCTAGTTGGCACATATCAATAACATCGGCTACTTGCCTGCCCAGTATTTTTTTTGAAAGGCCGTAAAACCGACCACTAAATTGCAGGTATTCATGTACATACATATCCAGGTAAAGTGGGTTGTGCTCGGGCAGGTAGCCTATGGTTTTTCGTACTTCCAGGGGGTGCGCTTCAACATCCATATCGTTTACCATTACTTGCCCGGTAGTTGGGGGCAGGTAGGTGGTAATCATTTTCATAGTGGTTGATTTACCGGCTCCATTGGGGCCTAAAAAACCTACTATTTCGTTTTCCCGGATTTGAAACGAAATGTGGTTAACTGCTTTTTGATGACCGTACTGCTTGGTTAAATTCGATACTATGATAGACATACTATTGTTTTCCTTTGGGTCGTAAGGGCCTCACTTCAATATCTATAGGGTGGTAGTTGGGGGGCGATGTTAACACATGCAGCAGGGTAGAGGCTATGTCTTCAGGCATCATCATATTGTTATGGGTAGTTACTGAATCTATTTGGTCGAAAAAATTAGTTTTAACCGAACCTGGGTAAATAACGCTAACCTTAATTCCAAAATTGCGTAGCTCTTTAAACATAGCTTGCGAAATGCCTCGTACAGCGTGTTTAGTACCACAATAGGCAGCCATGCCTGCAATGCCGTTGGTGCCTGCAATAGACGAAATGTTAATGATATGCCCTTCATCCATTTTTTTCATTTCGGGTATAACTGCCCTCGAACAATAAAATATACTGTCCACATTTGTATTAAACATTTGGTGCCATTGTTCATCGCTTAGTTCTTCAAATAGGCCTTCATAACCCACCCCGGCATTATTTATTAATATAGATACCGGAGCCTGCCAGTGAGCGCGTGTTTTTTGGTAGCCCTCCACCACCGAAGTGTTTTGGCTTACATCTACGGGTACATGTAAAAAATTTGGATGGCTAAGGTTTACCGGGCTTCGGCTCCATCCGGCTACTTTAACACCGTTTTTAAGCAGCAATTGGGCAGTCGCTAATCCAATGCCTTTGCTTACTCCTGTTACAATTGCTATTTTATTTGCCAGTTCCATTTTATTTTTGCCAAATTATTTAATTAAAATTAAAACACTTGCAATTACGGTTAACCTTTTTACTTTGGTTGGTTTGTTCCGGTTTGTTTGCTCAATCCAATGCCAAATATAGTTATTCTTTGGGTGCAGAAGTATCTAAAGGTATCATTTATAGGCACCATGAAAACATGGGGCATTTAATTAAAGGTATGCCCGAAGCGCTGGAACTCTCCTGGGTGCAACATACCCATGGTGCAAAAAATTGGGAAGCTCTGTACGGTTACCCCGATGTGTACTATAAATTGAGCTATTATGATTTAAAAAATGATGACGTATTAGGACGGATTATTGCTTTAAGTACCGGCATGGCATTTCATTTACTAGGTAGCCCCGAAACCAACAACAGGTTGCAATTGTACTTTGGAATGGGGGTTGCTTACTCAACAAAGCCGTATAACAAGGAAACCAATAATTTAAACAATGCCATTGGTTCGGCTCTTACCTATAATGGAAACTTGAAGCTATCGTACCACCATGTGTTTGGGAAACGGTGGCAGGCCGGTGTAGGGTTTAAAATTACTCATTTTTCGAACGGAGCTGTTAAATTACCCAATCTGGGCTTAAATCTTGTATCATTAAATGCCAGTGCTACTTATCGTATCATACCAGCTAAGGAATTGCAACCTCCTGCCGAACAGGTTTTTATAAACCGAAAGCTTAGGTATGGAGCCATTTTTAGGATGGGTTGGGCAGAGTCCTCACCGGCAGGTTCGGGGGTAAAACCGGTGTATGCGCTTACCTTGCTGGTACAAAAACAAGTGGCGGTAATGAGCCTGATTGAAGCCGGTTTAGAAGGGTTTGCCAATAAAGCGGTGGCCTATGAAATTAAGAATAGCTTTGATAATACGGTTGCTCCCGACACTGACTACCGTAGGGTAGGCCTCATGGTAGGGCACGAGTTGCTGGTAAATAAACTAGCACTGGTTACACAACTAGGGCTTTATGTGTACCGCCCTTATTACCCTAACGAGCGGATTTATACCCGTTTGGGCTTAAGTTATTATTTTACGGATGCGCTAGTGGCCGGGTTTTCATTAAAAACACATTTTGCGGTGGCTGAGGT
>JALWRJ010000216.1 GCA_026994125.1 Cyclobacteriaceae bacterium
AATTAGCAAAGAACAACGAGCCGGCAACTTTGAAGTGTGGCAAACCGACCTGGTAAACCCCGATTTTGCTGCGTTTGCAGAATCGTGTGGTGCCCTGGGCCTGCGTGCCAAAACGCCTGATGTATTCATATCATCCTTAGAAAAATTAATAGAACATGACGGCCCGGCCCTGTTGGAACTAATAAGTGATGTAACTTTGATTTAATATTCACTTTTTAACCACATACAATGCGATATATTTTTTTGCTTTGGTTGCTTTTAGGTGCAATAACCATTAGCAGGGCGCAACCCAATGGTTGGTGGCAAGGCCAAATGATGTACAAACAAAGCAATGTACCCTTTACGTTTAGCTGGCAGCAACAAAGCGATTCTACGGCTAGCGTTACGTTTAAAAACGGGCAGGAAGAACTCACCACAATAGCTGCCATGGCAGGCGATAGTGTTCGCATTCCGTTGTTTGTGTTTGATGCAGAGCTGGTAGCACATATAGCTGGTTCAACCATGAGTGGTCAATGGATTAAACACTATAAACCGGGCAACTCGGTTCCGTTTAAAGCTTACTATGCTAAACCTCGATTTGCAGAAACCACCGGTAAACCGGCTAGCATCAATGGCATCTGGAATATGCCATTTACCCAACCCAGCGGCACTACTTCGAAGGCTATGGGTATTTTTAACCAACAGGGAGTACATGTTACAGGTACCATTGCCACCCCGGTGGGCGATTACCGGTTTTTTGAAGGGGTTGTGCGTGGCGATAGCCTGCTGATTTCGTCCTTTGATGGTGTACACGCTTTTTTAGTAAAAGGCCGGTATAGCAATGGTCGTTGGACAGGAAAAATGTATTTTGATGTAAACTATGCTGAAACTTGGCAGGCTACACAGGCAAAGGAAAATGTCTTAACCAATCCATTTGAGGTAATTACCGTACCGCCAGCTACCTACACCCCTTATTATGATATATTAACAGCCGGGGGCACGTACAATGCCATAGATACCGATGCCCTCCAAGGCAAAGTAGTCGTTATCCAACTAATGGGTACCTGGTGCCCTAATAGCTACGATCAAACTCAGTTTTTAACTAACTGGTACCTACAACAAGATACTACTCTCCTAAAACTAATGGCGGTGGCGTACGAACCGGGGGATAAGGCTTATGCTGCCAACCGAATAAAAAAGTATAAAGCTAGTATGCACATTCCTTATACCATGTATTTAGGAGGCAGGATGAGCAAAGGGCAAGCAGCTTTAGCGTTTCCAAATATGGGCAAAATAAATGCCTTTCCAACACTTATTATTATAGATAAAGGCGGCTTCATCAGGTATATACATAATTATTTTACCGGCCCGGCTACCGGAGAACTATACCAGCATTTTAAGCAAGATTTTAATGCTAAAATACAAGCATTACTTTTGGAGTAAACCGGCATTACTTCATCATTGTTCTTAAACCCCTTAAATTAATCTATTTAATGTACTTAATATTTATTCTATTAATTTTTCCGGTAAATTTAAACGGAGCTTTATTGTAATAATCTAACGATACTGGTGAGCCTAGATCTACCC
>JALWRJ010000217.1 GCA_026994125.1 Cyclobacteriaceae bacterium
GGCAACTGCCACAAAATTTACCCCATTTGGTGCTCATTCCGGTACCACTCATTTTGTCCGATCCGCTGGAGCCCATAAACCATTTCCAATCTCCGGTATCGGGGTTGCTGCCGGTAGCCAGTTTTTCCATTACGGTAAATTCGGGTTTGCTTTGGGCTTCCCAGGCTGCTTTATTTTTAAAAGCCTCCTTAATTATAATGGTTCCTTCCGGTAAAGGAAATTGCTTGTTTAGGTAGGCTTCAGCACCAACTGTATTTACATAGATATCCCGATAGGCTTTAATGTCACCATGTTTTTTACTCAAAAAGCCTGTTGGATCGCCTGTATTGGGCTCTTTGGTTATTTTAGTCCAGGTTTTATAATCTTTCCAGGCATCGGGAAGCGTGGAGCCACCAGCCATATTAGTAGCAGGAGACGATACAAGTGTGAACGAAGATAGATACACTAAACCGGCCAGAGCCAGCACAGTTAGACCAAATACGCTTGTTCGATGGGTTGCATTTTTTTTCATAGTATTAATTTTTAGAAGGTTTAATTAGCAAGAGTTCTAATATAGTTTACCAAAGCCCATCTTTCTTCTTCTGAAAGAATGAGTTTCCAGCCCACCATAGCTCCACGACCTTCCGATATTTTCCAGAAAATTTCCCCATCGGTTTGTTTTTGCACATAGTCGGCTGTGTGGTCGGCTGCCGGAGGGGTTAGGGATTTACCTGCGGGGCCATCGCCTTTGCCTTTGTCTCCATGGCATACTACGCAGCGCGTTTTGTAAATAGATTTGCCTTTACTAATGCTTGCTTTGCCACTAAAAGGATTTTTAATTGATTTAGCCGAGGCCGGAGCTACCCATCTGTCTTGCGGAGGAGCAGGTGTTGTATGTATAAGTGTAAAACTCATCATTGCGGCCATTCCAAGGGCTACCAGTAAACTAAGTAATGTTTTCAAGGTGTTAAAATTTAAGTGAAAAATAAAATTACATTACGAGTACTCCAACAGGGGTACCCAAATTAAAGTTCCTAAACAGGAATTATTTTTTAATATTATTGTTGATAAGGTGTAAATGTTAAAATTATAATGTAATGAAACCTGCATATTTAGTTTATTTTATGGGTCTAAGCATAGTTGGCTGTACGGTATCCGATAATCAGCAATGTAGCACCGAAAACCTGGCCTTGTATGCCGCCCAGGGCAATACAGGCAAAATTGATGCCTGTTTTAAAAGCGGAGCCCGGGTAGATGGCACGCACAAGGGTAAAACCTTAAGGCAAATAGCCATAGAAAATAACCACCTGGCATTGGCCAAACATATAACCGGTATGCAATGGCAGGCTTACCAACAAGCCGGCATGCCTTTAGATACTACCACCTTGCTTATGGCCATAGCGTACGATAACACAGAAATCGTACAACATTACCTGGACAACGGCTTTGACTTAACACCCAAATACCGGGATGGACTGGCTCCGGTAGTGTTTGCCATTTTTAATGATAGCAACCAGGTACTGGAGTTTTTGCTAAACCACGGTATTAATGTGCATTACGAATTCGATTCCAGAC
>JALWRJ010000218.1 GCA_026994125.1 Cyclobacteriaceae bacterium
TAAAGGATACTGTATATGCGCTTTCTCGCACATTTGCCGTGCAATCGCCCGGAGCTGTTATTCTTATATCTTTAAAAACCATCGACTACTCTCTGTCCGAAATAAGCAGGCTGATTGAGTCGGAAGGGTACAAAATAATAGGCAGTTCTATTAAAAAAGACGAGCACAATGCCGATAAAATAAAGCTTACCTTAAAAGTAGATACCGAAGATGTGGGTCGAATTATAGCAACACTCGAGCGTTTTAATTATAAAATAATTGGTAAATTTAAATCGATAACCAATGATGCCGACAACCAGGAGCGGCTTGATGAACTTTTTAAGTACCTGGATATTTAACCGGAGCACTACCCGCTAAACCACCTAACCTATGCCCAGGCAAGTTGCCATACACGGAAAACCCTTTACCACCAAAGAAACTCCTGTTTTAAATAGGTTTTTCGAGCAATTAGTTACTTGTCAATTCCAACCGGTGTTATCGTGGGAGTTTTACGAAATATGCAAACAGGCGGGCATTGTAAACCTGGCGGGTTTCCAAGTGTACCAACCACAGCAAAACCTCGGTCAAATGGCTTTTGCGTTTTCGTTTGGAGGCGATGGCACCCTGCTCGAACTATTAACACACGTAGGCCAATGGCAAGTGCCCATAGTAGGTATTAATATGGGTCGGTTGGGCTTTTTGGCCACCACTACACTTAGCGATGTACACCAAGCCGTTGATAATATATGCCGCACCAAGTTCGAAATAGATGAGCGTATCTTGCTGGAAATGGTGTCGAACCAACCCTTATTTGAGGGAAATAACTTTGCACTAAACGATTTTGCCATCCTTAAACGCGATACCTCCTCTATGATAAAAGTAAAAGTGTTAATAGACAGCATTTACTTAAACACCTACTGGGCCGATGGCCTTATTGTTGCTACCCCCACCGGATCTACTGGGTATTCATTAAGCTGTGGTGGGCCACTCGTACTACCCCAATCGCATAACTTTGTAATTACCCCGGTAAGCCCACATAACCTTACGGTAAGGCCACTGGTGGTTTCCGATAATTCAGAACTTTCGTTCGAAATAGAATCGAGAAGCGAAAACGTACTCGTTTCGCTCGATGCCCGTTCACAAGCAGTACCTTCAAATATTCAAATTACCGTGAAAAAATTTGATTTAACCGCCAAACTTGTTAAGTTTAACAATTACAACCAGTTTGATACCATGCGAGGCAAGCTAAATTGGGGTATTGATTATAGAAATTAGTAAGAATTTTTTAATTCGTTAAGTATTAAATACCTTTGTGTTAACTGCATGGCTCATTTTAGTTAATAAAATTAATGAAAACGCAACTAAAACTTATACTTACCTTAGTGCTGGCAACAGTGCTAACCACGGGTTTTGCTCAAATTAATAAAAAGCAAGTAAAAAGAAAAAATAAAGCCATGGCCAATTTTAAAGGCCGTAAAAACGGCTTTACAAAGCAAAAAAAGTACTATTATGTGGGTGCAGGTGTGGTGTTTACCAACTATTTTGGTGATATAGCACCCAAGTCGGGTATTTTTAGTACCAAAATAGCCTCTACCCGGCCCGGGTTTTCAATAACAGGAGGCTACAGGTTTGGCCCCCGCTATACGGTAGAAGCAGCCCTATCTTACTATACCATTTTTGGTGATGATAATAAAGCAGCCAACCCAACCGGTGAAACGTCTAATTTTAGGTATAAACGAAACTTGCACTTCCGAAACGATATATTAGAACTTTCGGCTGTGGCAGTGTTCGATTTGTTTCAAAACCAGGGTTCTTACCTAAGTCGGGTGCAAATTACCCCCTATGCCCTTATAGGAATTGCAGGATTTCATCATAACCCCAAAGCCTTAGCTCCAGCCACCAATGTGCACACCGGGGCTCCCCTGCCCGAAGCAGGACAATGGGTAAAACTACAGCCCTTGGGTACCGAAGGCCAATATGCCGATTTGCAACCCTCCGATGCCAACTATGGCATTAAACCCTACAGTTTATGGCAAGTGGCTATACCATTTGGCCTGGGTGCTCGTTATAGGTTAGGCGAGGCCTTAGATATATCCCTGGATATTACCTTTAGGTATTTGTTTTTTGATTACATAGATGACATTAGCCGAAACTATGTAGATTTAGACGTGCTCGATAGCGATTTAGCCCGTGTAATGTCGGATAGGTCGGTTGAGCCTACTGCGGCAAAAACCGGTGACGATCGCACCCAATATATTGCGGGTTGGGACGTTAGAACCTACACCGGTAGAAACGGTAACTCTTACACCGTGGTTAACGGATACGGTTCGGAGCAGCCCACCAATAAGCGTGGTGGTGCTAACGATAACGACATTTATTATGTAACCAAAATTAAAGTGGCCTATATACTTGGCTCGTCTTTTAGAAAAGCAAAATTTAGATAATAACTAAATGATACCATATAAGCCCATGGGAATTCAGCATATACAGTGGATTCCCATTTTTATTTTGATAAGCTTGCTTTCAATAACAGGGCTGGCTCAAAAAAAAGAAATTGGAGGTAACCTGGGTGTACTTAGCTATACAGGTGATTTATCGCGTAGCATATTTGCCAACCCCCTTAAACCGGGCGGCATGGTGTATTTTCGCTACAATATCAGCGATTACATTAGCATACGCACCTCGCTTATGGCCGGAGGGCTGGCCGGAACCGACCAAAAAAAACCTATCGATGCCTTTGCCACTGTCCGTAATGGCTCGTTTAATATTTTTGTGTACGAACTGGCTACCGGGCTTGAGTACTATTTTCTCGATTTTAAAAGTAAAAATGCCCCTCAAAATTGGTCGCCTTACTTTTATGCCGGCCTGGGTATCTTTGGTATGCTGGGTCAGCAAAACAAAAGGGCCACCTATAGCACCATCCAACTAGCTGTGCCTTTAGCGGTGGGGGTTAGGTATAAGGTTTCACCCAAGTGGTCGTTAAGTGTAGAAGGTGGCATTCGCGCAACTTTTTTCGATTACATAGATAACTACTCCGAAGCCGATTTGTTTACAAAGAATTATCAGTATGGAAACCCAAACGATAACGATAAATATTATTTTTTTGGGGTAGGCCTTAGTTATACATTTTATAGCGTAACCTGCCCAACCCTACCCCTAAAACAAGGATACCGAAGACACTAAACTGCTTTTTAACCCACGTATTCTCAAATATTTAAGATAGTTTTGCAACTTGAAATTGGTAAAAAGCGAATATACTAAGTGAGCCCCCAGCAAAACATACCTCAGCACATAGCCGTTATTATGGATGGCAATGGCCGTTGGGCCAAAAAAAAAGGTGCGGCACGTATTTTTGGCCATCGAAATGCCATAAAAGCAGTGCGCGACACTGTTGAAGGTTGTGCCGAGCTGGGTGTAAAGTATTTAACACTCTATGCCTTTTCAACCGAAAATTGGGGTCGCCCCAAAGAAGAGGTTGATGGCTTAATGGAATTGCTAATTGATTCATTACGTAAAGAGTTGAGCACACTAATGAAAAATAATATTCGTTTACAAACCATAGGCGATATACATGCCCTACCCGGCAGGTGTGTGGTTGAGCTGAAAGAAGACATTGAAACCTCGGCCGAAAACACCGGACTAACCTTAGTGTTAGCCCTTAATTACAGTGGCCGTGCCGAATTGGTAAAAACCATAGCTAGCATGGCACACGATGCCAAAACAGGGAAATTGAACCCGTCAGCGATTGATGAGCAAACGGTTCAAAATTACCTGTCAACCCATAGCCTGCCCGACCCGGAGCTATTAATTAGAACCAGTGGCGAACTAAGGTTGAGTAATTTTTTATTATGGCAACTGGCCTATACCGAGTTGTATTTTACCGATGTGTTATGGCCTGATTTTAGGAAAGAACACCTAAAACAGGCCATTGATGAGTATAATAAACGCGAACGAAGGTTCGGAAAAACCAGCGAACAGCTAACGCAAACAATATGAAAAAAGGGGTTCTTGGAATAATTCTTTTAGCTATTACCTTTTCGGTAGCGAATGGGCAAATTCGTAGGCGCAATACCGTAACTACCCCGGCAGCCTCAGCAAAAGCCGAATTCGATTATAGCCGGCCACAGGAGTACGAAATTGCTAATATTAAAGTGGAAGGAACCACTTACCTGGATGGCAATACCCTGGTATCACTTACAGGCTTAAAAGTGGGTGACCGCATTAAAATACCCGGTGAAGACATTAGCGGAGCAATTAAAAAATTATGGAAGCATGGCTTGGTAGCCGATGTAAAAATTTTAATCGAAAAAATTGAAACCGGAAAGGTTTACTTAATTGTGAAGCTAAAAGAACGACCCCGGTTATCAAAATTTGCTTTCGAAGGAGTAAGCAAAGCACAAAAAACCGACCTTAAAGAGCTGGTGGCTCCCTACCGCGGTAAAGTGCTTACCGATGCCATGCTTAATATTGCTAAAAACAATGTGCGCAAGCACTATGTGGATAAAGGCTTTTTAAATTGCGAGGTTAATATTGAACAGCAGGAAGATACCCTGTTGGCCAATCATGTGCGGCTGTTAATTAAAATACATAAAAACCCTAAGGTTAAAATAGATCGTATTTACATTGAAGGAGCCGAAGAGGTAAGCCTGGGAAAAATTAAAGCTAAAATGAAAAACACCAAAGAACGGTTACGTTTTTCGTTGTTTAAAGATTTAGCCAACCGAATTGCCCACCTTAACCCTAAATCGTTTATTCTTGATAGTAAAGAAATGGATGGTAAGACTACTTCCGATTACCTGTCGAGGCATGTAAATGTAAATATTTTCAAATCCTCTAAATTTATTAAAGACGACTTTGAGGAAGATAAAAAAAGTGTAATCGAATACCTTAATTCCAAAGGTTTTAGGGATGCCGTTATTACAAAAGATTCCATTTTTAAAACCGATACCAGTTCCATTGCTATTTATTTAAAAGTAGAAGAAGGCCATAAATACTACTACCGCAACATTACGTGGTCGGGCAATTATGTTTACGATGATGCTCGTTTGCAGCGTGTGTTGGGTATAAAACCGGGCGATGTGTATAATAAAGAGGAAATGGATAAGCGCCTGCAAATGAACCCACAAGGAATTGATATTTCAGGTTTGTACATGGATAATGGCTACTTGTTCTTTAACATACGGCCGGTAGAAATAGCTGTAGAAGGCGATTCTATTGATATTGAAATGCGTATTTACGAAGGGGCACAAGCTACCATTAACAAAGTAATTATTACGGGCAACGATCGTACCAACGACCACGTAATTCGTAGAGAACTGCGCACCCTGCCTGGCGATTTATTTAGCCGAACCAATATTATACGCGACCAACAGCAGTTAGGTACCTTGGGCTATTTCGACCCCGAGCAAATTCAAATTAACCCCATCCCGAACCCGGTAGATAATACCGTTGATATTGAATATAAATTAGTGGAGCGCCCGAACGACCAGATTGAACTTTCTGGGGGTTGGGGCGGTTTTTATGGGTTTGTGGGTACCTTGGGCCTTACGTTTAACAACTTTAGTTTGCGCAATGTGCCACATTTCGATAAATGGCATCCATTGCCTGTAGGCGATGGGCAAAAATTATCTATCCGGGCGCAGGCCAATGGTAAACAGTTTCAAAGCTATACCTTTTCGTTTACCGAACCCTGGTTAGGTGGTAAAAAGCCAAATTCATTTACGATTAGCTTAAACAGCTCCATTCAAAATGTGGATCCTCGTTTTAGCCCCACCGGAGAATCGGGCTCGTTTAAAGTTAACTCCATAACAGTAGGTTTGGGTAAAAGGCTTACCTGGCCCGATAATTACTTTACATTAAGCACTTCGCTGTCCTATAAGGTATATAAGCTAAATAATTTTTACCAACAAATTGGAGCCCTGCCTTTTAACACAGGAACTTCAAATACATTTTTACTTTCAACTACCCTGGCACGTAGCAGCATAGACAACCCTATGTACCCTAAGTCAGGCTCAACGGTATCGCTAACAGCTAGTTTTACCCCTCCCTATTCTAAATTTAACAATTTAGATTACGCCAATGCCACCCCGGAAGAGGTAAACCTTTGGGTGGAGTATATGAAATTTATGTTTGATGCTAAATATTACCTGAATTTAGTCGATAAACTGGTGTTAGAAAGCCGTATTCATTTTGGGTTTATGAATACTTACTCGCCTGGTAGGGTAGAAGTAGGCCCTTTCGAACGGTTTAGGGTGGGGGGCGATGGCCTGGCAGGGCAAAATTATATCTTAGGAACAGATGTAATTGGGTTGCGCGGCTATACCAATGGAGCTATTAGGCCAATTGACCAGTATGACCCCACCTATCAAGGGCTTTCGGGTGGTACCATTTATGCCAAGTATGCCATGGAACTACGCTACCCAATTACTACCGGAGCAGCAGCTACCATATATGTGTTCGCCTTTGGCGAGGCCGGTAATAACTGGGATAACTAC
>JALWRJ010000219.1 GCA_026994125.1 Cyclobacteriaceae bacterium
CCGGCTGTCCAAGTCTTTGGCAGGCACCTGTTTGGTAGCACTTACCGGAAATACAAAGTGCACATCGGGGTGTATAAATTTTTGATTTTTGCTGCATTGCGGGCAGGTTCCACAAGCATCGCCACCAGTGGGGTTGTTGCAGTTTAGGTATGATGCAAAAGCCAGGGCCATCGGCAATGCAGGTGCTCCCGGTTTGCCGGCAAATAGTTGGGCATGCGCCACATGGTTGTTGCTTACGGCTGAGCGAAGCAACTCCTTTGTGTTTTCTAACCCATGAATATCTTTAAAACGCATTAGTTGTTTTCCCAGGTTCGGTAGTTGGCTTCCAGTTCAAATACCTTGGTTAAAATTTCTTTTTCTACTTGGTTAAAATCGCCATGCCTGCGCTGCATGGTGGTATAAGCCATTTCGAACACTTTGGGGAGCTTAAAGGTAGTAAATCCGGCAGCGCCTCCCCACGAAAACGAAGGAATAAAGGTGCGTGGAAATCCGGCACCAAATACATTGGCGGCTACACCCACTACCGTGCCGGTGTTAAACATGGTATTAATACCACATTTGGAATGGTCGCCCATCATTAAACCACAAAACTGTTCTCCGGTATTCAAAAACCCTTGTTTTTCGTAATCCCAAACTTTAACCAAATCGTAGTTATTTTTTAGGTTGCTGGTATTGGTGTCGGCTCCTATATTGCACCATTCACCCAGCACCGAATTGCCCAAAAAGCCATCGTGTCCTTTATTGCTGTACCCAAACAACACTGAGTTGCTAACTTCGCCCCCTACCTTGCACCAAGGGCCAATGGTAATATCGCCCCGCATCCTGGCTTGGGCATTTACGGTGCTGTTTTCTAATAGTGCAAACGGGCCTCTAATGATGGCTCCTTCGTCTATATGTGCATTTTTGCCAATATAAATTGGCCCCTTTTCGGCATTTAAAGTTGCGTCTTTTAGCTGGGCTCCTTCTTCAATAAAAATTTGCTCGCTGTTATAGGTTTTGGTGTAAGGGTCAGCAATGGGTTGGCTCTTACGGCCGGAAGTAAGCAAGGTAAAATCTTCTTTGATTTGCGCCCCGTTTAGTTTAAATATATCCCAATTTCTGTTTACTTGGGTTAGGGGTTGTGTGTAAGCTACCGGTTGGCCGGTAAACGCTTGGTTGTAACCTACCATTGCCTGACGGCTGGCAATTACCTGCTCATTATATACCAGCACTTGGCCGAAGCTTAGGTTTTTAATGGCCTTTACTAATGAGGCATCCGGACATACGTTGCCAAGTACAAAAACATTATCTTGATGCACACGAGCCGGAAACTTTTGGGCCAAATAGGGTTCGGTACTATACGACACAGAAGTTTCCAACCAATGCTCCCACTTTTGAGCTATGGTTAAAATACCCACCCTGATTTGGGCTAAAGGGCGCGTGTAGGTAAAGGGCAATAGCTTCTGCCGGGCATCCGGGGTGTCGAACAAGATTACATTCATACAACAAAAATAAAAAAGTCTCTAAGATAATACTTTTAGAGACTTATTATTAATCCATTTAAAAA
>JALWRJ010000220.1 GCA_026994125.1 Cyclobacteriaceae bacterium
TATTACCGCTGACACCGCAGCCACATAGGTACCAATACCCAACCCTTTACCATACGATAAAAAGCCGTCTCCACTTTCTTTAAATTCCTTATGTGCCAGGTACATGGCTACCCCTGTGGCAATGGGCCCCAGCCATCCAATAAAGCTATTACCCATTAAGCCGGCAAAATAGGTAATAAGAAATATTACTATAGAGACAATTCCCAGGATTAGTCCCCATTTTATAGCCACCTGGCTAACCGATAGTTGTTCATTTTGTTCTTCCATGTTTGTTTTAGTTAGTTTATTTTTCTTTTCTACGCAATATTACTGAAAGTAATAAAGTTAAAATTAGGCCAATTGGCATACTTTTCAAAAAATAATCGAATGCAAGGTTGGTGGCGGTGGTATGTGGCAATTTAGCCAGTTGGTCGGTAATGGTTTGCTCGCTTATGTGCATTTCGATTAAAGCCTGTTTATTAGTTATAAGTTGTTGGGTAGCAATGGTAATATAATCTTCCAAAAAATGGGTGCTTTCAATAGAGCCAAACACTGCGATAAAAGCCGCCACCATTTGAGCCATGAGCAAATACACCAGGCCACCCAACACCAAACCTTGCCAAAAATGCAAAACACCTTGGTTAAGCTCTTTATACGACTGCAAAGCAAAAAATATAAACAATCCGTACAACGGCCATCGGGCATCCAGCAAAGGGTTTAGGAGTAACGGGTGCCTGCCCAGGTAAAACAAAATAAGCAAAGCTATGCTATTCATTAAAGCACCCAGCAAGCCTAGTTTAATGGCCAATTGTGTAAGGTTAGATTCTATTTTCATAGGAAAAAATGCACTTAATGGCGGTTTACTTAAAAAGGGTTTGATGGCCATTATTAAAAACAGCTAAAACCCGGCCGGTTAGTTCTTGCTGCCATAAAGGCGAATTTTGCGATTTTGAACGATTGGTTGCCCCATCAAAAGTCCATTTTTCAGCAGGGTTAAATACTTGTAAATTGGCCGGTTGGCCTTGTTGAATGCTAGCCGAGGGCAAGTTTAAGAGGTTACGGGGGCCATGGGTTAGTTTCTCGAACACCAACTCCCAGCCTAGTTGCCGGGCAACCGGAGCCAACATAGGCAATATTGTTTGTTGGTTAATCATGCCTGCATCGGCCAAATCGAACTCAAGTTGCTTACTTTCGGGGTCGTGCGGTTGGTGTGATGATACAATCGCATCAATGGTACCCTCTTCAAGGCCCTTTAGCAGTGCCTTTGTATCGGCCGCAGTTCGCAGGGGCGGGCTTACTTTAAAATTTGCATCAAAATCCAATACCTGCTCATCAGTGTACACCAGTTGGTGGGCAGCCACATCGCAAGTTACTTGCAAGCCTTTTTTGCGTGCATTTTTTAGTTGCTTTACAGCACCGGCTGTAGATATATTAGCCAGGTGTAACCTGCCCCCGGTGTACTCCAAAAGTTGTAAATTGCGCGCCACAGCTAACTCTTCGGCCAGCGATGGAATGCCCTTTAAGCCCAGCAAGGCACTATGGTGGCCTTCGTGCATATGGC
>JALWRJ010000221.1 GCA_026994125.1 Cyclobacteriaceae bacterium
AGTCACACATAGGCTGAGTAAGCGTAAAGTCAAAAATAGGCTGAATTACCTCTTAATCAAATCAAAATCAACAAATAAGACACAGCCGTTTAAAGAAAACACACAACTTATTAATACTATTCTTAAGTAAGTAACTCGTTACAAAGGTTTTAACAAATTATGGTTTATCGACACCATAACCAACTGCCCCAAGCTTTCGATGGCTACATAAAACTTGGTTTCGTTATAGCGTGTAGTTACTTTACCCACCTGCCCTTTTAATGGGCCGTCCATTACCTGCACGGCTTGTCCGGAGGTTAATGCTTCTGCTGCTTGTATTTTCAGGGTTAATCCGGTAGTAATAAATCGCTCAATCGTGGCTTTTTCGTTAGCATGAAGCACAGCCGGGCGTCCATTATGCCGTATATTCCAGGCTATACCGGGAATTTTTAAAATATCATGTATTTTGGATTCTACCTCATACACAAAAATATATGAGTTAAACAAAGGCACTTCCAGCTTTTTCTTACGATCGCTCCACTGCCTAATTACTTTGTGCATAGGCAGCCATGCCTCAAAACCAAATTTTTGCAAGGAAGCCAACGTCTTTTTCTCTGCCCGGCTTTTGGTATAAAATACTAGCCATTTCTTTTCCAGTCCTGTTGAGGGGTTGCTCATGGGTGCAAATGAAAGCTATTTTAGTTAAAGAGTTTTTGACAATTGGCATAAAAATGCAACCCACATCAGGCAATTCATTGTGCAATAGCTTATTTATCTATACATTAGCATCTTAACTATTGTAAAATGAAAATTTTTAAATTTCTTAGTTCGTTGCTTGTTACAGCAGGTTTACTTTATGCTTTAAGTATAAAACTTGGCAAAACTCCTCCACTAGGCAACTTTTTGTCTCCAACCACCGGTTTTTGGCAAAATGCCGAGCCTCAGGATAGCCGAAAAGTTACTCATTTAGATATAAAAGGGTTACACAAGCAAGTTACCGTAGCTTATGATGAAGCACAGTTTCCACATATTTTTGCGCAAAACAACCACGACCTCTACTTTGCCCAAGGATACATAACTGCACAGCACAGGTTGTGGCAAATGGAGTTTCAAACGTATGCAGCAGCCGGTCGGCTGTCCGAAATATTAGGCACAAACCCGGCCGTGCAAGATTACGACCGTACAGCCCGAAGGAAAGGAATGGTGTTTGCCGCTGAAAATGCGATAGCTGCCATGCAACAGCAACCCGAATTGATGGAAATAATTAGTGCCTATACCGAAGGAGTAAATGCCTACATTCAGTCATTATCGCAAGCGCAATTGCCCTTTGAATACAAATTATTGGGGTACCAACCCGAACCCTGGACGAATCTGAAAATTGCCCTGTTATTAAAATACATGGCCAATAATTTATCATTTGGCGAAAAAGACCTACAAAACACCAATGCACTTGCGCTTTTTGGACGCGAAACATTTAATTTGCTTTTCCCTGATATTGATACGCCACTTGACCCCATTGTAAGTAAACCCGGCCAGTGGAATTTTGAGCCCATTCGTAAAGACAGCCTGCCCGGTAACTTGTCAGAGGTGGTCTCTAACCCATTAGTTCCTGAGCCCAACATATATAATGGAAGCAATAACTGGGCTGTGGCAGGCAGTAAAACCAAATCGGGCCATGCCATGCTAAGTAACGATCCTCACTTGGGGCTAAACCTGCCCAGCCTGTGGTTTACCTTGCAGCTTTCGGCCCCCGGAATAAACACCATGGGCGCTTCTTTACCTGGCTCGCCCAATGTAATAATTGGATTTAACGATTCCATTGCCTGGGGGGTAACCAATGCACAACGCGATTTGGTAGATTGGTATAAAATTACGTTTAAAGACGACAGCCACAACGAATACAAGCTGGATGGACAATGGGTAAAAACACAAAAAAAAGTAGAAGAAATAAAAATTGCAGGTGCTGAATCAATGTATGATACCGTGCTATATACTCACTTTGGGCCGGTTATGTTCGATGATTCTTTCCATGCTTCCTCTGAAAAAAAATACTATGCGCTGCGCTGGATAGCCCACGATCCATCGTTAGAAGCCCTTGCTTTTTACAAGCTTAATAAAGCCAAAAATTATGCAGACTACATGGATGCCCTTGATGCGTATAGCGCCCCGGCTCAAAATTTCGCCTTTGCTTCGGCTCAAGGCGACATTGCCATGCGCATACAAGGCAAGTTTCCCAACAAACGCTTTGAGGAAGGCAAGTTTTTACTCGATGGCAGTACCACTACACACGATTGGACATTTATACCTTTTGAGCACAATGTAATGTACAAAAACCCCGAGCGAGGGTTTGTTTCCTCGGCCAACCAATACCCGGCCGATACCACTTACCCGTATTACATTACAGCCCGAAGTTATGAGGCCTACCGCAACAGGCGGATAAACAGCAGATTGCGCAAAATGGACAGCATTGAAGTAAAGGACTTAATGGCACTTCAAAACGATACCTACCAGTTAAAAGCAGCCGAATCGCTCCCTTATTTTATAGCTGTAGTTGATACCATGCCACTGAATAACGAAGAAAAAGAAGCATTGGAAATATTAAAAAATTGGGATTACTACAATGCTATTGAAGCCAATGGCGCTTCGTATTACGAAAATTGGTGGGATACCCTCTACCCAATGGCCTGGGACGAGCTTATTCATAACAAACTGGCACTGGGGTACCCAACAGCTTATAATACCATTAAGTTACTTAAAGAACACCCCAATTTTAAACTTTTCGATGTGGTTTCTACCCCCCAAAAAGAGAATGCCTACGATGTAATTTACCAATCGTTTAAAGCCATGGCTATGCAAATGGCCAGCGATTCAACGGCCAAAAAAGGATGGGCTGCGTATAAACAAACCTATGTAAAGCACTTGTTGCGATTAAAACCACTGGGCAAATACAATATTGCCATTGGAGGCAACCATAATATTGTAAATGCCACCAGCGAAAACCATGGCCCTTCGTGGCGCATGGTAGTTGAGCTAGACCCCAATGGCGTAAAGGCTTACGGGGTTTACCCCGGTGGACAATCGGGCAACCCCGGCAGCTTGCATTACGATGATATGATAGACGAATGGGCAGCAGGAACGTATTTCGATTTACATCTACTCCCCTCGGCCCAGGCCACACCTCAAAGCTTTATAACCCAAACCCTTAACCCTAAAAAATAATTTTATGAAACGATTTATTTTACAGTTTTTGTTAATCCTGTTATTGGGCTTTTTGTCTCAATTTACATTGGGATGGAACGGTGTAGCTACTGCCGCCCTGGTGGGTGGTATGGTTATTTTCAATAAGGGTTTAGGTTCGTTTGTGGCCGGTTTTTTTGCTATTGGTTTACTTTGGTTTGGGCTCGCCTGGCAATTGGATTCAGCCAACCAATCACTGCTTAGTGCTAAAGTAATTCAAATTTTAGGACTGGGTTCTTCGCTACAACTTGTATTGCTAACCGGTGTATTAGGTGGTTTGGTAGGCGGGTTTAGCAGCCTTACCGGCAGTTTGTTTGTAGCACTTTTTAAGAAAGAAAAAAAATCTACTTCGCCTTACCACTAAGCTATACCAACCTTTTAAAATTTTATTTGCTTTAGCAAAACCTGGCTGCTATCTGCTTGGGTATAAGCCAGTAAAACACCTTGATTATCCGGCAAAAAAGCCATGCGCGGAAAACCTGTTTTGCGCGAAGGAGACACATTTACAATGGGATGTAAACTTACCACCTTACCTTCGACAATACGTGCAATAGTGATAACTCCTCCTGCACGTTGCTTATCAATGTAGCTCAGGTAGTAGTCATGTTTGTTTGCCAGCAAATCAACACGGCCCACATTTACAGTATCTACCACCAAGGGTTCGGTATAGCTAGTGCCACCATTGGATGAAGTTGCAAATTTTACAGTGGCTATGCCTTGCTTACCCATGGTAAACCAGGCAACCGCATGTTCGTTCATCCGTATGGCTGCCCTGGGCCCGTTAACCGGACAGCCCGGTATATGCCACTCATCGGCATACACCAAGCCGGGCGTGCCCGGCTGCTCCCCTTTGTTAAATTGCACACGGGCAATATCTCTAATTTCTTCAGGCGTGTGGTCACGGTACAAGGCAATAAACGAATTTTTTTCGATTGATAGCATGGTAGTTTGACAACAAGTGCAGGTGTTATCATCCAGTATCACCCTATCCTTAATTTGGCCATCAAAGCCAACAAAGGCGGTACGCAAGGTAAACAAAGGAGTTTCATCGGTTGCCATACGCCCATCCAGCCACATAAGTTGAAAGCCTCCAGTTGCAGGTACAGCAGAAACAAACCCGTGTTCGGTTAAGGTGGAATCGCTGTGCAAACGCTGGGGTTTTGTCCAGGTAACACCTTCGTCCTCCGATTGCATAACCATAATATCGTACGCAAAAGTATTGGGGTTATTCATCTGTAAAAACCAAGCCAACCAATGCTTACCATTGGTTTGAATACCCGGAAAATCAGCCCAATTTACCAATACACCTTTTCCACTTACCAAGGTTTGTGGGGCTGTCCAACGTCCTTGCTTATATAGTGCATAGTGTAAGGAATTTGCGCTGTCTCCTTTTTGCAGCCAACTTAGCCCTACCTCGTTAGCACTTGTCCTAAAAAAAGACGGTTCACCCGAATGGCTAGCTGCCGGGCTGTCAATATCTATTACACTTAGCGGGCGAGTAGGTTCGGTGGGTGTACAGGCAAAACCAGCCAACAAAAGCCCTCCTGCAACCACAATTAGGTTAACAGCACCCATAACGTACTTTCGATTTAGTAAGGCTCTGGTTAACCTTGGCAGTGCTAACACAGGTTGCCTACCCAGGCAAGTAAATACTGTGGTAATCGCCCCAAAATTTAAAAGGTATTTCATAGTAGCTGGGTTAGTTAATTTGATATTTGGCCGAAAACTTTTTAATCAGTTCAATATTTTTTTCGTTCGCCCAATCTCGTGCACCAATTTCATTAAATACTATTTTCCCATTTTCATTAATAATTAAGGTGGTAGGTAAGGCTTTTACATCTAAATCAAATACCGAAGTATTAGAACGCATTAATTCAAAGCTAAAATGGTGTTTAGCCGCATATTTTAATATTTTTCCGGGCGATTCATCTGATGCTACCACAAAAATTACTTCGGGCAATTGTCTTTGTGCTTCGCTTATCGAAGGCATTTCCTTAATACACGGCTTACACCAGGTAGCCCAAAAGTTAACAAACACCAGCTTTCCTTTTGTGGTATTCCAATCAAACTTATTCCCTTCCAAATCTTCAAAATCAAATTTATCTACCATGGCAAGGGGCTTATCCGGTTGCTTTTCATCAGCTTTATCGTTTGTTTTTTCGTTTTGCTGCCGGCAACCAAAGGCTATGCCCAGTAGAATGCCGGATAATATCCATGTTTTTTTTAGTTGTATCATTTATTCACTTTTTAGTACAGGTTTTATAGTGTTAATTAATTCTATGCAATCTGTTGATTTTTTTCCTATGAATGGATTAGTAGTTTCTTTTTGTACATCCAACCAAACAACTTCTTTGTTATCAAAACTATTAACACATTTAAAAGTATAGATGTAAAAATCATTGGTTATATGTTGTTCAATGTACATAGGCATTACCAATCCAAACTGTTCTAAAATAGCCCGTTGGTCATACAACGAAGCAGCTTTTTCAACCAAGTTACCCATTCGAACCAAAGCCAGGGTTACCCCATCGTTGGCCGGTTGCACGGCTAGCTGCTCACCCATAGTCCGGCATGCCAGGTAATCATCGGATTGCAACGCATGCACCATATTTATATAGAGGGTTAGTACCTTATCGCCATAAGCGGGCAATTCGTTAACCCGCACCTTTTCCTCTTCTTGATGGCCGGTACAGGCAACCCCAAGTATAAGTATTCCTGTCAGTATTTTTTTCAACATCTATTTAAACGGTTATATTCTTTTGCAAATGAGTTGTATCATTCTCAACCAACAACTTAAATATTTTTCCTTGGTTTTCAAGCACATACAAACAAAGATTGGTGTGTGCAAACCTGTCCATTTCGGCTATGGGCAAACCCAAAAGCTGCGTTAAAAATATACGCAAGGCACGCCCATGCATGCAAACCAATAGTTTAGTTGCCTTTACTTCAAGGATAAACTCAATAACCGCTGCTTGGCGTTGGGCCACTGCGGCCGGGCTCTCTCCTGCTTCAATGGCCAAATCTACCTGCCCACCGGCCCATTTGGCGGTTAATTCTTTAAAAAATTGTTTATCCGCAAAGCCAGCCACTACACCCTCAAATTTTCCCCAACCAATTTCATCCAGGCCGGCCATTTGTTTATGGGGAATGCCCTGATCGATAAACCCTTGTACCGATTGCTGGGTACGCTGTAAGGTTGAGG
>JALWRJ010000222.1 GCA_026994125.1 Cyclobacteriaceae bacterium
TTTTAAGATTAGGGGCGCCATGAATGCCCTTTTACGATTAAGCAAAGAACAACGCAGTAAAGGAGTAGTTGCTCATTCCTCGGGCAACCATGCACAGGCATTGGCACTGGCCGCTAAAACACTGGGCCTGGAGGCACATATTGTGATGCCTTTAAACGCCCCCAAGGTAAAGGTAAAGGCAGTAATGGAGTATGGTGCTGAGGTGTACCTTTGCCTGCCCACATTGCAAGCCCGCAAGGTAAGTGTGCATGATTTGGTAAAGCAGTTGGGCTTGGTAGAAGTACACCCGTATGATGACGATACCGTAATAACCGGCCAGGCAACCGCAGCTAAAGAACTAATCGAAGAAATTCCTAAGCTGGAATACCTTATTGCTCCGGTAGGAGGTGGAGGCTTATTAAGTGGCACAGCCCTGTCAGCACAATATTTTGGCCACCGGATAACCACACTGGGTGCCGAACCAAAAGGAGCGGATGATGCGCGTATGTCGCTTAGTGTTGGGCGGCTTATAACTCCTATTGAGCCAAATACCATTGCCGATGGCCTGCTTACCTCGCTTTGCGAACGAACTTTTCGTATTCTTAGGTTGCTGGTACCCGAAATTGTGGCTGTTACAGAGGAAGAAATTATTGAAGCCATGCAAATGGTTTGGCAGCGGATGAAAATTATTATTGAGCCTTCAGCAGCTGTAGCTGTTGCTATGGTAATTAAAGAAAAAGAACGCTTTAAAGGTAAAAGGGTAGGGGTTATTTTAAGTGGTGGTAATGTGGAGCTAACCAAACTCCCTTTTAGCGAACCATATAGTGATTTATGAGTCCTCATGCCTATTATAATAGCCGGCTCGAGGAGTTTCAGCAAAGTCTCAAAAAGTTAAATCGGTTATCCAGCCGGTGGGCTGCCTTGCGGGTGGTAGTGTTTGTTTCTTTTTTAACAGGAATTGTTTACCTGCTAAATGGCCGGGCACTTCAGCCCGCTGGTATGTTAACCGTACTGCTCATTTTGATGATGGCGGTGTTAATTAAGCAACATTCCAAGATTAAACAAAAACTTGGCCTCGTTAAAAACAGTGCCTTTATTGCAAAGCTAGAACGGGACAAGCTTCAAGGCAATTACGAGCTTTGCCACCCGGGCACTAAGTTTAAAGACGACCAACACCCGTACAGTGCCGACCTGGATTTGTTTGGACAAACATCCGTTTTTCAATTGCTTAACCAAACTACTTCTTTTTTTGGTACGCAAAAATTAGCAAGTTGGCTCTTGCATATAGCTCCACAACCCGAACTAGAGCAACGGCAGCAAGCTGCCAAAGAACTAAGCAACCATCCGGATTGGTGCCTGAACTACCGGGCGGCAGGCATGGGTAAGCCACTTACCGAAGCTCAGGCACAAGTATTTAAGCAATGGCTGCAACAACCTCCACGCCTTGTAAATAAACCATTTTGGAGGTGGATGCTGGTAATGATGCCTTCCTTACTTGCCATTATTACAGGAGGGGCATACTTGTTTAATTATAGTTTGTGGGCCAACTTGCCCATATTGTTTATCGCCATGGGTTTGCTAGGTAAGCATGTTGCCTATGCCGGCCAAACAGTTGAGAGCACCTACAAAGCGCTAACTACCCTAAAAATGTTAGAAAAACAATTGCTACTCTTGGAGCAATCTTTGTTTACCAGCAGCTACCTGTTATCCATAAAAGAGAATGTAACCGATAAAGGGTTGGCCAGCCACCAAATTAAGGAACTAAACAGATGGCTCGATTACCTACAAGCACGAAACAGCAGCTTTCATCCGTTGTTTAACATCCCTTTTTTGTTAGATATCCGTTGGTTGTTAAAGCTTGAGTACTGGCGCTTAAAAAATAAAACGCGGGTAAATAATTGGTTCGATAGCCTGGGAACCATGGAAAGCCTGATTAGTTTGGCCGGGCTGTACTTTAACCAGCCCAACTGGGTAACCCCGGTGTTTAGCAAGGTTCCGTATTTGGTGGAAGCCAAAGATTTGGTACATCCTATGTTAGGCAAGCAAGGGGTTGGCAATCATCTTAAAATGCAAGGCAAAGGCAATACTCTTTTAGTTACCGGGCCTAACATGGCTGGCAAAAGTACTTTTATGCGCACGGTGGCCACCAGTATTGTGCTGGCACAAACAGGCGCTCCGGTGCGAGCTTCCTATTTTAACTGTAACCCGGCCATGCAAGTATTTACAGCCATGCGCATTAAAGATAATTTATCCGAAAATATTTCTTCGTTTTATGCCGAGCTGGCTCGTATTAATTTACTAATAGAACTCCTTAAACAAGGCGAGCCTTGTATGTATTTTTTAGACGAAATTTTAAAAGGAACTAACTCAGCCGACCGCCACAAAGGAGCCGAAGCGCTTATTAAGCAATTGCACAAGCTGGGTTCTTCGGGTATTATTTCAACACATGATTTAGCTTTGGGAGAATTGGCCTCGCACGAAAACTTTGTGCACAATGTGAGCTTTGAAAGCGAAATTAACCAAGGTAAAATTACCTTTGATTACCGCCTTAAAGAAGGCATTTGCTCTAGCTTTAATGCCTGCGAACTGATGCGCCAAATGGGGATAGAGGTTACTTAGGGTTTGGCATCTATGCCCTAATAGCCTCTACCGGATCCATGCGTGAGGCCATGGCAGCTGGTATAATGCCGGCTATCATACCAATGGTAACACTTACCCCCAGGCCAATGGCAATATTGCGTAAGGTAAGTACCAACTCCAGGCTACCCAGCGAGGCCAGGGAAAGCAGAAATACCAGCAATAAACCAAAACCACCTCCCAAAAAACTTAGAAAAACGGCTTCGAACAAAAATTGAAACAGTACAAAATAGTTTTTAGCGCCCAACGATTTTTGGATGCCAATAATATTTGTGCGTTCACGCACCGAAACAAACATAATATTGGCAATTCCAAACCCTCCTACCAAAATAGAAAACCCTCCAATTATCCAACCGGCCAATCCTATTACATCAAACACACCGCCAATAATGTTGGCGATGGCCTCGGGCCGGTTTAAGGCAAAGTTATCGGCATCTTTAGGTCGTAAGCCCCGGTGCGTACGTAACAGGCCACGTAGTTCATACTCCAATTGCACCAGGCCAATATCCTCATCATAGCCTTTTATACCAATATTAGATGAGCGTTCGTTCCATCGGCCGGTACCTGTATTGTAAATTTTTCGAAACGATGCATAAGGAATAATTACATTGTCATCGTTGCTGGGGGTGCCCATAAAACTTTCCCCTTCTTTTTCCATAATGCCAATCACAAAATATTTTTGCCCTTTTATTTTAATACGCTTGCCCAGCCCATTGGTGTTAGGAAACAAGGCGTTGGCCACGTTTGCCCCTATAATGGCCACATTGGTTCCGTTACCTGCTTCGTTTTCGGTAAAGTAGCGACCCCTGCTTATGGGCACATTAAAAATATCTTTATAAGTATAAGAACCACCTACCAGGGTACCATCATCATAACTGTTGCTTTCGTGTTTCATTACCGAGCGCCCATCGCGCGACCAAATGGCCATGGCCGATTTCGATTTTAAGTTTTCATTCAAAAACTTGTACTCGTTATAACTCGGGTTAGGTCTTTTCCAAAAATCCCACCAATTGTACTCTCCGTTGGCATCTTGGGTAAACGGCCACTTATTTACATAAATAACACCCGAACCTAAAAAACTAAGGCTTTCCTTTATGCTCCGCTCCAACGAATCTACTACGGTAAACACCCCAATAATGGCAAATATACCTACCGTAACGCCCAGTAACGAGAGCGTAGTACGAAACAAGTTGAGCTTAAGGGCATTCCAGGCAAACCGGAAGCTCTCTAATATAAGTTTTATGATAATGGACATTTGGTGCAGGTTTTACAGTTAGCTTTTAAGGAATGTTTACTTGGTTGTTTTGCCACCCATATTGGAAAATGTACTATCTACGGGCTCCCAAAGTTCAATTTTGTTGCCTTCGTTGTCCATAATATGCACAAACTTTCCATAGTCGTAGGTTTCAATAGAATCCAGCATAGTAACCCCATTGGCCTTTAATTTTTTTACCAGGCCTTCTATATTTTGCACACGGTAGTTAATCATAAATTCTTTTTTAGAAGGCAAAAAATAATCACTACCGGTTTTAAAAGGGCTCCACTGCAAATAATTAATTTCTTCGGGTTTGTGGGCATTTCTAAATTCAAAACTCGATCCCCAGTCGTTAGTTTCGAGTCCTAAATTTTTGGCATACCAGCTCTTGGTTTCATCAGGGTTGTCCGAAAAAAAGAAAATGCCCCCTATTCCGGTTACTTTAGGTTCCAGGGCTTTGGTGTTGTTAGTTTCCTTTTCCATCGTTTTTTTATTTTTGGCAGAACAGCTTACAAAAATTAGTAATACTAATGCTTTAAGCAATGCACGCATAAGTTTTTCTTTTCTAAGTAAATGCCTGTTATACAATAAACCAGGATTTATTCCTTATTCTAGGTACAAATTTATATTTTTGCATCCTAAAATTTATTAGCCGTATATTGGGCATAAAATCTAAAGTTAGCATCGAAGCTATTTAAAATATAGTTTGTACGTTTTTTTTATATAAGCGGTCAACTTTTATGATATCTTTTTTGCACTTAAAAACCCAAAATAAATGAACTTAATACACCTATCTTTAATTAACTAAAGTTGTATATGTAAAGGGTTCTAACAACTATAAACTCAATAAGTACACCTATGAAATTATCTCAGTTTAAATTCGATTTGCCCTCGGGCTTAATTGCCAAACACCCCGTAGAAAACCGCGATGAAAGCAGGCTTATGGTGGTACACCGCGATACCGGTAAAATTGAACACAAGATATTTAAAGATGTAGTTGATTATTTTGATGAAGGCGATGTATTTGTACTTAATGATACCAAGGTTTTTCCAGCTCGCTTGTATGGCAATAAGGAAAAAACCGATGCCGAAATCGAAGTGTTTTTATTGCGCGAGCTAAACCGCGAAATGCGCCTGTGGGACGTATTGGTAGATCCTGCTCGTAAAATACGTGTGGGCAACAAGCTCTATTTTGGCGATGGCGAATTAGTAGCTGAGGTAATAGATAATACCACTTCGCGTGGTCGTACTATCAGGTTTTTATTTGATGGAACGGATGAGGAGTTTAATGCCGTTATCGACCAACTGGGTAAAACACCACTGCCTAAAATTATTGATAGAGAAGTGGAGGATTTGGATAAAGAGCGTTTTCAAACCATATATGCTAAAAACACAGGGGCTGTGGCTGCTCCTTCGGCCGGTTTGCATTTTACCCAGCACCTTATGAAAAAACTCGATATCATTGGGGTAGATGTGGCCACTATTACCTTGCATATTGGGTTGGGCACTTTTGCTCCGGTAGATGTGGAAGACCTGACCAAACATAAAATGAGCTCCGAAAGCTACCGGGTACCCCAGGCTACAGCCGATGTGGTAAATGCAGCTAAAGAAAATAAAAAACGAGTAGTATCCGTAGGCACTACCGTAATGCGTGCCTTAGAAACGGCTGTTTCGGCCACCGATAAGCTTAAAGCCAAAGAAGGATGGACTGATAAGTTTATTTTTCCGCCCTACCCTTTTAAAATATGCAATGCCATGATTACCAACTTTCATTTACCCGAAAGCACTTTGCTAATGATGGCCGCTGCTTTTGGCGGTTACGACCTTACCATGCAGGCTTACCAGGAAGCTATTAAAGAAAAATACCGTTTCTTTACCTATGGCGATGCTATGCTTATCTTATAGTTTTTGCTAACAGCCACCCGGCCTAAAAGGCAAAATATATAAAAGGTTGCATATCCGATGAAAGCACCTGATATAGAAAAAAGGAAACCACAAAGGCAACAATTACCTGCACCGCATAAGGCCAACTAATAAACAGGTTTTTATAGGCTGCTTTCCAAGGGGTGGGTAACCAATGTATTGCATAGCCAATACCCATGGTAATAAACACCCATTTATAACCAGCCAGCACTTGCGGTGCTACGGAAAATGATAATTGGGTAGTAAGCTGGCTCAAAACCTGGCGGGCAATTTCAAAGTCGGACGAGCGAAACCAAATACGGGTAAACGTAATAAAGTTAAACGTAAAGAAGACTCCCATAAGGCGGTTGCTCCATTTTGCTTTGTTTTTCCAGGGCGAAATTTTATTCCATAGCTTAAACACCACAATGCCTAACCCATTGAGGCCTCCCCAAACTACAAAATTCCAACTGGCACCGTGCCAAAGCCCCCCTAAAAGCATGGTCATCATTAAATTTAGATTGGTATTTACCCAATTTTTAAAAGCGGGCACCCATTTGCCTACTACATACACCACTACCATACCTGCAACAATACCCACAGGCACCCAAATGGAGCAGCCAGTACCGAAATAAAAAACA
>JALWRJ010000223.1 GCA_026994125.1 Cyclobacteriaceae bacterium
CTGGTTAGGTGAATTTCAACAGCCAGACCATTATGTTTTAAATAACCTCGCCAGGTAAAAATGCCTGAGGTGGTGGGCGATTTTTCCAAGGCTTCAATCTTTTCTAAAGCAACGGCCACCTGCATAGGTGCAGGGTATGCCAGCACAAATTCCAGCTTGTTAATAATTTCCCATTTACGTCTTAACTTGCCGGCTGTTGATAGTTTAGCTTTGGGCAGCTTTTTTACGATTTCGGCTATAAGTTGTTGCGCCCATTTATATGCATCGGCATAATATACATAGCCTTCTACCTCCAAGGCAAAGAGGGCTATGCCCCGTAGGTTTTGGATGGTTTTAGCACCAAAGCCTTTTAGCTGGCTTAGCTTGCCTTGATCAATGGCTTGTAAAAGCTCGTTAGCATTGGTAATGTGAGCTTGTTGCCAAAGCACCCGTAATTTTTTAGCTCCAATGCCTCTTAGTTTAAGTAATTTTACCAGCCCGGGTGGAGTAGCTTTTATTAATTCGGTGAGTTTTTCGGATTGTTCGTTCCTTTTAATTTCATCAATAGTATTAGCAATGCTTTTGCCTACACCGGGCAGCCCGGCTATTTGTTCAAGGTTTAGGTCGTTTAGCTTTTTGGATTGCCTTTCTAAATTATAAACTGCATTACTATAACTTTTAATTTTAAATTCGTTTTCGCCATGCAACTCCATGAACGAAATTGTGGAACTAAGCAGTTTTATTATATCTTTATTTTTCATTACCGGTTAAAAGTAATTAAAAAAAATAAGCGTGAAGCATACCAACCAAATTAGTTTAATTGCGTAAATGGAACAAGAGGTTTTGAGTCAGGAAATTATATGAGCAGGGTTTTAGTAGTTTTAATTTTTATACCATATTGGGTGTTTGCGCAATTAGAGCAACCTGCCAGGTTCGAAAGAGAGCTTGAGGGGTACGATATGGAATATGAGGTGATGTCGGGGGAGGATACCGGGGTAATGCTTTACCGGGAGTTAAACGAGTATGACAAACATGGAGGCCAGTTATGGGATTTTGTTAAGCTGGATACAGGACTACAAGTAACCTGGGAAAAGAAAATGTACGTGGGTAAAAACCTGGTGCACCGGGGGTATGATTATGCATTAGGCAGTTTTTATTTTTTGTATCAACAAAGCACCGGGAATTCCAAGAATTTACATTTACTGCAAGTACAAGGGCAAACAGGGGATACCCTACAATATACCATTAAAAATTTGGTGCCCCTACAATTAACAGAGTTTGAAGTAACCGATGGAGGTGCCGTATTAGGCGGGTATTATAACACCGAACCGGTGGTTATTTATTTTAGTTTTAGTGATAAAAAAACAAAAGTGCTACCCGGCATTTTTGGCTCAAAAACAGAGCTTATTCAGCTAAAGGTAGATGACCGTTCGATAACCGTTTTGGTAAGCGACCGTACCTTTGATAAACGCAATACCCTTACCATTAAAACCTATGATAGCCAGGGGGAATACCTGAGCACCTTTACGTTTAATCCTGATTTGGATAAAGG
>JALWRJ010000224.1 GCA_026994125.1 Cyclobacteriaceae bacterium
AAATCAATAATCCAACATCCAAAATCAATAATCCAACATCCAACATCAATAATCCAACATCCATCATCCAAAATCAATAATCCAACATCCAACATTCAACATCCATCATCCAAAATCAATAATCCAACATCCAACATCTATCATCCAAAATCTTAATTAGTTTTGCAGTCTTATATGAAAGAGTTCGAAGAATTTACTTTTGCCAATAACTTACGTGTAGTGTACAAGCGAGTTTCATCCACTAAAATTGTACATTGTGGCATTGCCATTGATGTGGGCAGCAGAGATGAGGCACCCCACCAATTTGGCCTGGCTCATTTTTGGGAGCACATGGCTTTTAAAGGAACCGATCAGCGTAAATCGCACCATATTTTACATAGCATAGATTCGGTTGGGGGCGAACTAAATGCCTATACCACCAAAGAAAAAATTTACTTTTATATTTCGGTACTCGACCGGTTTGCCGATAAAGCCTTCGATATTTTGACTGATATTACCTTTCGTTCGATTTTTCCTGAAAAACAAATTGAACGTGAACGGCAGGTTATTTTAGAAGAAATGGCCATGTACAACGATAGCCCCGATGATGCCATACAAGATGAACTCGAAGACCTGATTTTTAAGGAACATCCGTTGGGACATAATATTTTAGGCAACCCAACTACGGTAAAATCGTTTGCTAAGGAGCATTTCGATGCTTTTATTGCCAGCAACCTGGATACTTCGCGCATCGTAGTTTCTGTAGTTGGTAATTTGCCGGTGTCAAAAATTAAAAGGTTAATAACAAAATACCTGGCGGATGTGCCAGCCATAAGCAATGCATCCCGTTCTGAGGTAAAATTGCAAACCCAAGCGTTGCAAATAGAACAAAAAAAGCCCATCATGCAGGCGCATGTGGGTATTGGAATGCCTGCTTTTCCACTGTCCGATAAACGCAGGATGCCCTTGGCAATGGTAGCTAACTTACTGGGTGGGCCTGGGCTTAATACCCGGCTAAATATGCAGCTACGCGAAAAAATGGCATGCGTTTATGCCATTGATGCCCATTACAGTGCTTTTGCCGATACAGGCTTATTTTCAGTATTTTTTGCAACAGAGCTAAAGAATTTGGCTAAAAGTAAAAAAGCAGTTTTTAAAGAATTAAATGCGTTAAAAAACAAACCCTTGGGTTCTTTACAATTGCACAGGCTTAAAGAGCAAATGTTGGGGCAGTTGGCCATGGCCGAAGAAAACCATGCCAGCTTAATGTTAGCTATGGCTAAAAGCCTGCTCGATACCGGAACCATTCAAAGCATTGATGAGGTGTTTGCCGAAATAGAGCAGGTATCAGCAAAGCAGTTGCAAGCTGTATCGCAACAAGTATTCGATGCCTCTAAAATAAATATGCTAACCTTTATACCTACCGAAAATGGAGTTTATTAGCCAGGATTTAACCAAATATGTGGAGGAACATACCAGTGAAGAAACTGCCTTGCTGGCAAAAATAAACCGTGAAACACACCTTGAAGTATTAAGACCCCGTATGCTGTCGGGGCATTTGCAAGGGCGGGTACTAAGTATGCTTTCTAACATGCTGGCACCACGGCATATCCTCGAAATTGGCACCTATACCGGCTATTCTGCCCTGTGCCTGGCCGAGGGGCTGCAACCTGGTGGCACCTTGGTTACCATCGATAAAAACATGGAACTAGAGCATCGGGTACGCACCTATTTTGCAGAAAGTAATTACCCACAAGCCATTAATTTTATGGTAGGCGATGCCCTTAAAATTATACCTGCGCTAACGCAAACCTTTGATTTGGTCTTTATTGATGCCGATAAAACCAATTACCTGAATTATTTTAATTTGGTCATAGATAAACTTTCGCAGGGAGGTATTATTATTGCTGATAATGTACTTTGGTCGGGCAAGGTGGTTAAACCTGTGCAACCTGGCGATGAAGATACCAAAGCGTTACTTGCTTTTAATAAAGCAGTACAACAAGATACCCGGGTTGAAAATGTGCTTTTCCCCATTAGAGATGGTTTAATGATTATTAGAAAAAAATGAGGACATTATTACTTTTATGTTGGCTGGGCGCTACAGCAACCTTAGCTCAAACTCCGCGTGTACCCTCAAAAATGGAGTTTGCAGGTATCCAGTTAAAGCTCTACGAAAGTGCGCGTAAAGAAATACAACAAAAAGTGAATGCACTTACGCAAAGCCAAAAGCACTTTATGATAAAAGCTGAACGAGCTGCCTCTTTTTTTCCTATTGTAGAACAAATTTTTGAAGAAGAAGGCTTGCCAGATGATTTTAAGTACCTGGCCATACAAGAGAGTGGTTATATTGCCGATGCGGTTTCAAGCTCAAATGCGGTGGGATTTTGGCAGTTTAAAAAAGCTACAGCTCAAGAGGTAGGCTTGCGTGTAGATACCAAAGTAGATGAGCGAATGAATATTGTAGCGGCTACCCGTGGGGCAGCTAATTACTTGCAACAAAATAATTTGTACTTTAATAATTGGGTACATGCTTTGCAAGCTTACCAAATGGGAGCAGGAGGAACCCAACGTTCGCTTAAAACCATACAAGCAGGGGCTAAGGTAATGCACATTACTAAAAGCACCTATTGGTATGTGCTTACTTTTTTAGCCCATAAAATTGCGTTCGAACAAGCCGTGGAAATTGCCCGTGCCGGGGCACCCAAAATGTATTTATACACTCAAGCCAAGGGTAAAACACTAAAACAAATTGCCAAGGCAACTGGTACTTCGTTAGACTCGTTAACCATGTATAATAAATGGTTAAAAACCCGGACCATACCTACCGATAAAAATTATGTGGTGGTAGTACCTCATTATAGTAAGCAACCCTTAGAGCCTGTAGCCGGTAATAATAATACAACACCTGTTGCGGTGTCTAATCCGGAAACTACAGTAAAAAATGTAGAAATACCCCATGCCATGCCGGCTATAAAGCAGTTTACAATTAATGGCTTGCCTGCTGTGATGTCTAATACCGAACTAAGTATAGATGAATTGACCGAAAAATTTGATTTAAGTACCACTCAATTTGCATCGTATAACGATATACTTCCTCATTACCGGGTGTTAGCCAATCAGGTATATTACATTAAACGGAAAAAATCTAAAGCTAACATATACTACCATACAGTTAAGCCTAACGAAACCCTTTGGTCGATTAGCCAGGCCTATGGCGTACGTATGGCCAGTATTGTTAAAATGAACCGCATGCAAAGTGCAAAAGAAGATTTGGAGCCAGGGCGGGTGCTTTGGTTAAAAAAAACAAGACCTAAAAACCACCCGGTGGAGTATAAATAAGACTTTAGTAGAATAATTGTATGTTTCATATTGTAATATTAAAGCAATATTATATCTTTGATTAAATAGCATCTAAATTTATGAGCGAAGCAGGAAATGTTATAGAAAAAGTGATGTTAGTGGATGATAACGACACAGATAACTTTATCAGTCGTAGAATTATCGAGATTACTAAATTCGCAAGCGATGTAATTGTAAAAAATTCCGGAAAGGGAGCATTAGATTACCTCGAAGAAAATAAAGATAATGCTGAGAACCTTCCGGATATTATTTTTTTGGACATCAATATGCCCATTGTAGATGGGTTTGTGTTTTTATACGAATACGAAAAATTTGGCAACATAGTAAAGGATAAATGCCGTGTAATTATTTTATCATCATCCGATAACAAGCGCGATATTGATAAAATTGTAAACAACGATTACGTTATAAAATTCGTAACTAAACCCTTAACCGAAAAAACCTTAGAAGAAATTCAACATCTTGAATTTTAACGAGTTAGTAGTCGGGGTCTAAGCTTAATTTTTGTTGGAGTAATTTTACAACCGGATATTTTTCTGCCAGGTAGTCAAACTTTTCTTTGTTGGTATAAATCATTTTTTCGTTGGAGGCCTCCAACTGTTCTGTGGCAAGTTTAATGTAATCGTTTTGTAGTTCTTGCCGCAAAAATGCTTGCAACTCTACCTTAATTTTATCAAACGTATCGGTAAGTACGGCATTATGATACTGTATGGTAATGGTTGTGTTTTCCAGCGTAAACTTTTGCTGCATAAATACCACTTCGCGTTCTTTTTTTAAATGCTTACGTTGTTCGGTAAATTTGTTCCAGGCTTCTTGTACTTTTTCAATAGTTACAGGTTCGTTAAGTGCTTTTGTTTGAGCCTGCGCTTGCTGTGTTTTTTTTGCAACTTCTTCTTTTGCTTCAACCTTCTTTTTTACCTCATTTAAGTTACCGGGTAGTACAATGGTGGCCTTTTTTTTGTTAGGCTCCAGCGAGCCGGTTCCGGTTTTTACTGTGGGTAAAACCGGGGTTGCTGTAGCAGGTGGGGTAGGGGGGGCTGCCTTTGTGGTAGGCTTAGTTACTTTTTTTCGTTGCCAGCCTCCAGCTGAGCAAGGTTTAATGCGGTGTTTAAATGGGTTAGCTTCATCAAGGTAAGTTCAACATGCAGGCGTTGGTCTTTCCTGCTTTTATACTCAAAATCGCATTTCGACAAAAGGTTTAGCCCATTAAGTAAAAAAGATACACTTGCTTTTTCTGCCTGGTCGGCATATTTATCTTGCACACTTTTAGCTACATCTAACAGCCGGGTAGTGGCTTTGTCCTTGCACATCATTAAATTACGAAAATGATTGGCTAACCCTATAACAAACTCGTGTCCATCAAATCCAGCTTGTAAAATCTCATTAAAAAGCAACAGTGCCTCAGCTTGGTTTTTTTCGATAAAATACCGGGTGGCTTTAAAATAAGTGTCGTAGTCCAGTATATGTAAATTTTTTACCGTATCGGCATAGGTAATGGCTCCATTGGCCGAAAAAGTTACAATTAAATCGAACAGCGAAAGGGCATCGCGTAAGGCACCATCCGATTTTTGCGCAATCAGGTGTAAGGCTTCCTCCTCAGTTTTTATTTCTTCGGCCTCAGCAATTTTTTTGAGGTGATTGGCAATATCAGCAACCTGTATCCGGTTAAAATCATAAATTTGGCAACGCGATAAAATAGTGGGTAGCACTTTGTGTTTTTCGGTAGTAGCCAAAATAAAAATGGCATAAGCGGGGGGCTCTTCCAATGTCTTTAAAAACGCATTAAAAGCCGCTTGTGAAAGCATGTGAACCTCATCTATAATGTAAATTTTATATTGTCCGCTCTGAGGAGGGTATCTTACCTGGTCAATTAAATTTCGGATATCATCTACCGAGTTATTTGAGGCCGCATCTAACTCAAAAATATTTAACGATAAATCTACCGATTCTTCCGTGCCGGCTCCATTCAGCATTTTGGCCACAATACGGGCACAGGTGGTTTTGCCTACCCCACGTGGCCCGCAAAAGAGCAAGGCCTGTGCTAAGTGGTTGTTGTCTATTGCGTTTTGAAGCGTGGTAGTAATATGTGCTTGCCCCACTACTTCTTCAAACCCCTGTGGGCGATATTTACGTGCCGAAACTACAAAATTTTCCATCGCCTCGAAGATAATAAGAAGACCTAAGATTATAAACATGAAGGGGTGGATTTTTAAAGGTGTAAGACCTAAGATTGAGGATAAGGCGTAAGGTATAAGATTTTAAGACTAGATGCTTGATTGGAGGGCGATTTACTATTATTCAAAGACAGATGTTGGGTTGGAAGCCTAAGAATATGCAGCATACATTGTATATCTAATACCAGACCTGCCTATATTTGTAGTCTCGTAAAACGATATGGGGTCGACTGGAATTGACAGTAGGCGTAAATTATATGCTGGCATGTCGGGTGAGGAGCGAACATCCGCAATCAATTAGCTCGAATTATAATTGGCGAATATAACTACGCCATGGCTGCCTAATTTGTTCGCGGTTAGCGGATAAATCGTGGGCTTAAAAGGTTTACTGTTAAGAACGGTACCTGGCCACACCTCCCTGAATTTTGTTTTGTTGGTTCGGATTTGAGGTGTCGAAAAGCAAAACTGGCCTTTAACTGGCTACTTGTTAAAGGTAAGATTTTACGTAGCTAAGGACAGTAGTTGGCTTGTTTCCGGCCAGCCTGTCTCGAAAACCTAAAGCGAAACTAAACATGTAGAGGGTATATGATTTCCCTAGCTGGACCAGGGTTCGAATCCCTGCGACTCCACAAGGCAGTAATGAGTGTGAGTAATGAGTGTGCAGGTGAATCTGTTAACGCTCTTGCTCCCAACTCTAACTCACACTCCTTACTCACACTCAAACCAAAGCAATGTTCAATTTTGAAAAAATATACCTCCACAAGGCAGTAATGAGTGTGAGTAATGAGTGTGCAGGTGAATCTGTTAACGCTCTTGCTCCCAACTCTAACTCACACTCCTTACTCACA
>JALWRJ010000225.1:0-3961 GCA_026994125.1 Cyclobacteriaceae bacterium
GTTCAATAGTTTGTTCAAACAGTTGGTCTTCGAGCTGCACCAGGGTGCCAAAGCAGTAATAATTTGCCACCGAGGTAAGCTTAGAGGCTATCAGCATAAACGCCCAGGTAGGTACAATGGCATCTACCGAGCATGTAATAGCCACATTTTTACCTTTATAAGTTTGCCAATTGTGTGCTTTTACAAACGCCCTAAACTCTTTTTCGCGTAAAATAGTTTCTTGAAACAAGTTATGCTTAATATCAAAAACCACACGCTCGCCTGCCGGGTAGTATTGCTCTAAATCGAACGAAATAATACCGCTTTGGGCTACCCGGTTAACAATTTTATCTGTCATGCAAACAAGTTTTTAGGTTTAATGGCTTGAAACTCTTTTAAATAATCGGGCTCAAAATAGGCCAAATCTTCAAATTCATTATTTTTAAATTTTTGCCAGGCCAATTGGCCAATCGAAGCGGCACTAATGGCTGAATGTGTTAAAAAAGAGGCGTTTGGATGCTGCAATACAGGTTGGCATTTTGCGGCTCCATTTCCAAAAAAAAGCACTTTGTTACCCGACAATATTTCAGCAAACGAATTCTCGGTTACAATAACAGGAGCCGTTGGTTTAATGATGTTTAATTGGGTATCGGTTAGCATGCAGTACACTTCCATTCTGCGCGCATCCAACATGGGGCAAAGCAGGGTATCAGGTGCAACCTTTAAAGCCATGGTGTTGGCCATACCCCGTAAAGTATTTACGGCAATAAGCGGAATATCCAGCGCATAACATAACCCCTTGGCTGTGGAGGTACCAATGCGTAAACCGGTATAAGAACCCGGGCCGGCTGCTACAGCTACAGCTTTTACATCGGTTTGCTTTACTCCTGCATAAGCCAAAATATCCTTACAAATAACGGCCAGTTTTTCGGAGTGCGACTGCGCCACATGCAAGTTAATTTCGGCCAGTAGTTCGCCTTGGTTATGCAAGGCTACTGAACAGATGCGGGTAGATGTATCTATGCTTAAAATCACCACTAATGAGGCTGTAAAAGTTGCTGATAGGTATCTGGGTGTTGTAAAATGGCAATGGCTTCAGCCACTTTATCATCATGCGAAACAGCGCATGCTATTTCGCCTCGGGTAAAGTAATAGCGACCCATAATTTCTTCTTCGAGCAACTCCTTAATTTCCATTTTGTAGGTTAGCAAATCTTGTTCTTTATTATGCGCTATTTCGGCCTGCAATAACGCAATCTTATCTTTTACTTTATCCAGCATTTGGTTGTTTTCTTTGTTCTCCCCCAGTTCATTTATCGCTTTTTCGAGTGGAGTGGTGTAGTCATATTTTTTATCGGCCAACCAAGTTACAAATGCATCGTACTCGCTATCGGTAAGCTCAAAACCTGCCAATTTAGGGGGTTGGGGGTGGGTGTAATAGTAATGATTTGCGTAATTAAAAATATGCGCTTTAGTTAATAAACTTACCGTAATGGGTGCCAGGTAGGCTTCTTTAAGTTCAACATCGGGGGTAATTCCGCCTCCATCGTACACTATCCTGCCATTTTGGGTTTTAAAAGCAACCTTTAAAGAATCGGGTACTTTATCAACACTACCGTCCGATTTTCGATGTGTATAGTCAAGTGCCTGAATGCATCGGCCACTGGGAATATAGTATTTAGCTGTAGTAATTTTTACTTGCGCATTATAGGGTAGTTGCCGAGTGGTTTGCACCAGCCCTTTGCCAAAGGTTTTGCTTCCCAGCAACACTGCCCGGTCGTAATCCTGCAAGGTACCTGCCACAATTTCAGAAGCCGATGCACTACCACTACTGGTTAGCACCACCAAAGGAATATGCTCATCAACAGGCTGATTCAGCGTTTTGTATTGTTGGCTCCAATCGGCCTGCTTGCCTCGTGTTTCTACCACCAACTTACCTTTGGGAATAAACACATTAGCTATGTTCACGGCTTCAAATAATAGCCCTCCAGGGTTTTCGCGTAAATCTAAAATAATGCTTTCGGCTCCTTTCGATTTTAACTTTTTTAAAGCTTTTTTTACTTCTTTGGCAGCATTTGTGGTAAAATCGGTTAGTTTAATATAACCTGTTTTTTCTGCTACCATGCCACTGTAAGGCACGTTGGGCATCACAATATTGGCTCGGGTTATTTCAAAATGTTTGGTTTGGCCATTGCGCAGTACTTGCAGGTGTACCTGAGTGCCGGGTTTTCCTTTAAGCAGTTTACTTACTTGCTCAGTGGTTTTGCCACTTACCGGGATGTCATCTACTTTAATAATCTCATCACCCACCTTTAAACCTGCCTTGGCAGCCGGAAACCCCTCGTTGGGCATGGTTACAATTACTTTAGCATTAAATTGCGAAATTAACGAACCAATGCCGGCATACTCTCCGGTAGTCATGGTGCGGTAATCAGCTGCATCTTCTTCGGGTATAAAGTTTGTATAAGGGTCGAGCGATGCCAGCATAGCGTTAATGCCTGTCTCTATTGTTTTTTTAGGATCTACCTCATCTACATAAAATGCATTTACTTCCTTAAAAAGTGTGGCAAATATATCCAGGTTTTTGGCTATTTCGAAATACTTGGTATTGGGTACTGCAACAGCTACTAACAATGCAGAAAGCACGATAGCGCTTGTTATTTTTACCATTGAATTAACTGCTTTTATCCACATATTTTGCTAATCGGTTTATAGATTGAACCATGGGCTCCTCTAGGGCTTTAAAGCGCAATATTTTTTTGGGTGTATAAATATACGCAATATTGAGTATTTGTGGTTGTATTTGCAATTGATGTTTATGCAACCGGTAAGCTTCGCGCATTCTTCTTTTTAGTAAATTACGATCTACTGCACGTTTAAAAACTCTTTTGGGCACCGAAAAAAGCACTTTATGCGAAGCACCACTGCCAGCTAAACTGTAAACTACCTTAAAAGGGTATAAATAAAAAGAGGAACCGTTGGCAAACAGTTCCTTAATATCTTTTTGGCTCGAAAGTCTTTCCGATTTTTTAAATGTATGCTTTACTATATTATCAAACTCTTCCATTTGATACATAGAAAAGCTTAAAAAGGCGGCTTATTTTTTGTGCCTTTTCTCGCTGGATACCGTTAATTTTTTTCTTCCTTTGGCTCTACGATTGGCCAATACTGAACGCCCTGCAACAGACTCCATCCGTGCTCTAAAACCGTGCTTGTTTCTTCTCTTGCGTTCCGAAGGTTGATATGTTCTTTTCATTATAGTTTGCTATTCGAATATTCTAAAAACAGGGTGCAAAGATAGAAAGAATAAGTTTATTTACAAGTAATACCAGGCAAATTAACCTGAAAATTTCACTTGGATTTTCCGGTTTAGGTCGTGCAACCCTTTCAAGCCAGTCTCATAAATAATGCGTTTGGCCTATGTGCAACCTGCCACTGCCGACATAGGCAGGTAATAATGCACCTACTATAAAAGTGTCCGAAATTCCCAAATTTCATTTTTTTACAGCTCTTTTATCTTTCTTTTAAAAATATGTTTTCACTGCAAATTCATATTGGCTGGATTCAAGTTACAAATGCAATTTTCTTGTTAAACAATAATTGATTCATTACAAATACAGGGTTTTGGAAATTAAATCTTTTTCTAGGTCTATTATTGAGTATATTCTCTACGGTTTTAATATCCATAGCCAACAACGGTTCGTTCAACACGGCATTCATGTTGGGTCTTGCAGGCCACACGAATGCTTAGTTATTTTAGGCACTGGCTTTTCCTTTTAAGTATGTTTCTGGTGTCAAAATTGCTAATTCACTTGTCTTAAAGTCTTTTATGTTTCTTGTCAAAATAATACTAACATTTCCATTATCTATGGCAGAAAAATTTTGTAAAGCATCTTCAAAATCTTTGAAATCAGAGTTCAACGCATTTATGACAGCATTTTTATCTATTTTAATAATTTTAATTATGTTGAGAAGCTGTTTAA
>JALWRJ010000225.1:3971-6355 GCA_026994125.1 Cyclobacteriaceae bacterium
TAATGATATCGTGTTTAGCTGTTTTTCTAAGTAAATAATAAACATTAGAAATTATTTCTGGTGTTGTAAATCCACTTAGTTTATTTTCTTCACAAAGATTAAGGATTTCAGTAGAAAATTTCGCAAATGGTTTTCTGTCAAAAAAGAAGTCAAGCAATACGTCCGTATCTATTAAAACTTTATCCATATTATAAATATTTTTCTTCTAATCGGTTTCCAAGTTCTTTCTTATAATCCATATTCTTAGGCATTTTAAAAGAACCTTTAAGCGATTTTACAATTGGATTAAGTTTTTCAGCCTTTTGTTTTCGTTCTGATTTAGTGAGCGTTTTTAAATAATTTTCTATAATATCAGATAAACTGCGATTTTTTTCTTTCGCATAAATTTTTGCTCTCTCAATTACTTCTTGCTCAATTGTTAGTGTTAATTTCGTATTCATAATAATAAGTTTATTTCTTATGGAGCAAATATAAGAAACAAATTTTAATTATACGTGTGTTTTATGTATATTTAGCACGTGCTGGCATGTGCTTATGCCAACGGGCTTGCGCAAACGTCTGTGGCGGTCTTTCACACCTTCGGGTCTGTTCCCGGAGTAATAAAAACTGATTTGTCAGAATATAATAAAGCCGGCATGCCTGCAAAGCGATTGTTAGGCGTAGATTTTAGGTGCTTTTCAAGCTTTTTAAATACTCTACAGGAGTCATAACAGGGATAGCAGAATTCTTGAAGTCTTTCACATTTCTAGTAATCAGTATGTTGCAATCCATTTTCAAAGCACAATGATATTGTAGAGCATCTTCGAAGTCCGAGAAATTTGATGAAAGTCCTTTGTCAATAATTTTATCAGTTAAATCGGATGTATCAGAAATCACCTTGAATTTGCGGAGTTTTTCTTTAATTATGTCACTTTTCTCAAATTTTGAGAGCAAATAAAATATGGTCGAATAAGAAAGTGCAGAAACAACCAATTTAACCTTTCCTTTATCAGAAAGTGTGGCGATTTTAGCAATGGGGTCATAAAATGGTACTCTCTCTCCAAGAAGATCCAACATTACGTTGGTGTCAATAAATAACTTGTTTTTCATTTGTATTTTTCAGACAAGTAATCACCATACGCTTTTTTATAATCGAAATCCTTAGGTAGCTTAACTCCCGTTGCCATACTTTTTACAAAAGGCGATATTTCGATTTCATCATCAGTCTCTGGGGGATCCTTGTCAATTATGGACTTTAGATATGATTCAATCATTCGTGAAAGACTTCTATTATGAGAAGAAGCATATTTTTTTGCTCTGTCAATCACGAATTTATCAAGCTTAAGAGTCAATTTTGTATCCATAGTCAAAACCTTTTATACGTACAAATATATAAAATACGCACGTATAATCAAACTCCTTAATGTAAAATTTACGCCTATCGGTTCAGTATATGAGGCGTTGGGTGTTTTTTAGCACCAAACTTTCAATTTACTATACAGTTTATTTATATTCATAATATTTCAATTTAACTACCACTCGCCCAATGCCTTATATACATCCTAAGTTTACATTTATCTAAAAATATGTAATTTAACAAAAGAAATAAAAGAGAGGAGTAAGGCTATCTTATACACACCTGCGTGCAGAAGCATTACGGTGCGCAGGCACGAGGAAATAACCCGTCAACATTGAAAGTCCCCTCTCTTTTATACGTTAAATCTGAACAGTTCATTAGGCCTTTAAGAGCCTGTTTTCAGGTTGTTAGATTTCCGTAGTTTGTTTAACCTTAAATGTACACATTATGAAAGAGTTTTTACATTATTTTGGCATTGATATTTCTAAGGATGTATTCGATGTGGTAAATGAAAAGGGACATCATTCTCAATACGCCAACTCCTCTGTCGGGTTTAAGAAATTTTATACGCAACTGCCCCTGGGATGCTGTTGCGCTATGGAGGCCACTGGCGTGTATCATCAGCAACTGGCCGACTATTTGTACGCAAAAAAAGTGTTTGTTTCGGTCGGAAACCCCTTAGTTATAAAGCGGTATATACAAATGAATTTGCGCAGGATTAAAACCGATAAAGCAGATGCACAAATGATTTGTAGCTATGCCAGGCAGCATACCCTAACCGCTTACGAACCATTATTATAAACCCACTTACAGCCACCTAAAAGGCTTGAATACCCAAATAAAAAAGCTTGAAGATGAATTAAACCGCCTGTTACAAACCCATGCAGCAGATATGTAGAGTCGCATTCAAAGCATACCCGGGATAGGTAAAAGCACAGCAGCTTGTTTTAATCCCAGAATTGTCATTAGAAAAAAATTCTAATGGCCGTCATTAGAGATATATTGCTGTAATGGATTGATAATTAAACTATTATACTTGATTTTTTGG
>JALWRJ010000226.1 GCA_026994125.1 Cyclobacteriaceae bacterium
TTAAACGTAATAAAGACTCCCATAAGGCGGTTGCTCCATTTTGCTTTGTTTTTCCAGGGCGAAATTTTATTCCATAGCTTAAACACCACAATGCCTAACCCATTGAGGCCTCCCCAAACCACGAAATTCCAACTGGCACCGTGCCATAGCCCCCCTAAAAGCATGGTCATCATTAAATTTAGATTGGTATTTACCCAATTTTTAAAAGCGGGGATCCATTTTCCCACCAAATATACTAGCATCATACCTGCTACTATGCCTATAGGCACCCAAATGGTAGCAGCCAGTACCGAAATAAAAAACACAATTACAAACAAACTCACATAGCTAAATACCGAACCCGAGCGGTTGCCCCCCATTGGTATATACAGGTAGTCTTTTAACCAGCTCGATAAAGAAATATGCCACCGTTTCCAAAATTCACCGGTGCTGGAAGCTTTGTAGGGCGAATTAAAATTTTTAGGCAGCTTAAAACCCATAAGTAAGGCAAGGCCAATGGCAATATCGGTATAACCACTAAAATCGGCATACACTTGCAGGGAGTAGCCGTACAATGCCATTAGGTTTTCAAATCCGGTATAGCTCAACGGGTTCGAAAACACCCTGTCAATAAAATTAACAGCAATGTAATCTGCCAAGAAAAGTTTTTTTATTAACCCGTTTAATATCATAAACAAGGCAGTGCCAAACTGTAGTTTGCTAAGTTGGTAGGGTTTATACAACTGCGGCACAAAATCGGCTGCCCGCACAATGGGGCCGGCCACCAACTGCGGAAAAAACGAAACAAAAAAACCAAAATCCAGGATGTTACGCACAGGCTTTACCTGCCCTCGATACACATCTACCGAATAACTTATGGTTTGAAACGTAAAAAAGGATACGCCTACCGGAAGCAAAATTTTATCGAACCTAAAATGCGTTCCAAAAAACGAATTACTCCAATAAGCAAAGTGGTTAATGGGTGTATAATGGGTGTTTAGTAGGGTATTAAATGCATCGGTAAAAAAATAGGCATATTTAAAATACACCAAAATAAACAGGTTAATAGTAACACTAAGTGCTAGCCAAAGTTTTTTGTTAAGTACGGCCTTAGCCGCATATATGCGCTGGCCTATAATAAAATCAGTAAGGGTAGAAACCAGCAATATTGAAACGAAAAAACCACTGGTTTTGTAATAAAAAAACAGGCTTACAAAAAATAAATAGGCATTGCGTAGTGCCATGCGTTTATACACTACGGAGTATCCAGCCAGCATTACCGCAAAAAACACCCAAAAGTAAAGCCTGGTAAATAGCAGAGGCGATTGGGCATCGTAGAGCAAAATGTTTTTTAAACTTTCAATCACCGGTATTAGGGTTAGTTTGTTTAATATAATGGGCATAGGCTGCTAAAAAGGCCTCAAAAAACATATCCGATTGCAAGCGATAGCCTTGGTGGGTAAAGTGCACCTTATCGGCTTTGGCCAATCCGGTTTTTTCCCAAAGCTTAACACTACCAATACCTCCCATAATTTCGAA
>JALWRJ010000227.1 GCA_026994125.1 Cyclobacteriaceae bacterium
CAACAATGACAATACTTTTAGGAAACCCCTCTAAATCGCTTATGCCATCGCTTGTAAAAATAGTTTTACCATCTACCGGTATATTGGGCAAAATGCGTGGCCGGCTGCCGGTTGCTAAAATTATATAATCAGCTTCGTATGTTTGCTCGCTGCTGTCCTTAGCCTTTACCACAATGGTATGCGCAGTTACTAACCTGGCCGTACCTTTTACATAGGTAACCTCAAACCCGTTTTTGAGTTGGTGCAGTTTTTGTAAATGATTAAAAAGCAGATCTTTACGCTCTTCTACTGCATGGTTTACTTCATCTTTAAGTGCCTGAAAGTTTACATCGGGCACATTTAAGTTATAGCGCTTTTTGTTTTTATAAACCAAGTCCACATTGCGGGCGAGTTCCCACCAGGTTTTAGACGATAAAGCACCATTAGTAACTCCGGCACCCCCAATGGTATCACGTTCAATAATTAATACATTTTTACCGTAATCTACAGCACGCATAGCTGCGGCATACCCCGATGGGCCTGCTCCAATTACACAAAGGTCGAACCTTTTCATGGTTTTATTTAGCCGCTTTCTTTTTGGTCGGTTTCTTTTTGGCGGTAGGTGTTTCTACCTGTACTACTTTTACTTTATGAGGCCGACTAACCCCAAAGGTACCCTTGAAAATTTTTCCTCTACGGGTTTTAATATCTCCTTTTCCCATGTTTTTATAACAGATTAATGAATTAATTAGGAATATTAGTTAATAATTTGAAGTTTTCAAACCAATAACTAAATTAATCTTAAAAATACAACCATTAAAGTGTTTGGGTGTATGCAAATAAAAAATATATAGACGTTAAAACCTTAGGGCGGGGCAATGTGTGTAGGCTAACTATAAGCCCCAAAAAAAAGAGGTTGCTTTCTACAACCTCTTTTTTTGAAATGGTTACATTCCTTTTTTCCGAATATGTGGATTAAAGCGAATCGATAACTGCTTTTAGGCGCGCCTGTACTTCACCAGCTGTGCTTTCCAACTCGCTGTTACCTACTCCGGCCATCATGGCTATGGGGTCAACGGCCGAAACCTCAACTCCATTATCGGCTTGTTGCACAATAACATTGCAAGGTAGCATTACCCCAATTTTATTTTCTTTTTGGTAGGTTTCGTATGCAAATTTAGGATTGCAAGCTCCTAAAATACGGTAGTTGGGTACATCTACATCCAATTTCTTTTTTAGGGTTCCGCTAAAGTCAATCTCGGTAAGTACACCAAAACCTTGTGTTTTTAATGCTTCGGTCACCTTTTCAATTACCTGGTCAAAATTTCCGGTTACAGTTTTATTAAAATAATAGCTCATGGTTGTTTATTTTTAGTTTGTTTGTTATCGTTTCGTTTGGTTATAAAATCGTTTAGGCTGCTACCTACCAGTCCTCCCAATAGCAATCCATACCCACTGCTAATGGCTGGGCTGGAAGTAATCAGACAAGTGCCTGATTTACAGCCAATAAAAAAGTAGTACATATACATTAAGGTACT
>JALWRJ010000228.1 GCA_026994125.1 Cyclobacteriaceae bacterium
CTGAGGGCCGAACGTTAAGAAATTGTCCGGTGGACAATTTTAGAGAAGGAGCCAGCCTGCGGGCAAGCACCAGCTTTACTTAACAGATGGTAGTATAAAAACAAAAGGTTTTATATTTGGCAGCTTCATAAATTAAGCCTCCTTAGCTCAGCTGGTAGAGCAACTGACTTGTAATCAGTAGGTCACTGGTTCGATCCCGGTAGGGGGCTCTTGTAAAAGGTGTTAGTTGTACGGCTGGCACCTTTTTTCTTTTATTCTCCCAAATACCTTTTTGGGTTGGTAACGGCAATTTGCTTAAACAAGGTTTCGCCTAGCCTGCTACGGATTTTAATTGCCATTTTACGCTCTTCCGATTTTTCGCGCTCCATCATGTAAAAGTCCGACCCAAACAGCACACGTTCTCTAATTTTTTTGTTTTCGAGCAAAACCAAGAGTAAGTCCAGGTAGTGGTCTTTTTTAAATAAAGTAGAAGAAATATCGGTGTAAATATTATCATGGGCTTGTATAAGATCGGTAATTACTGCCAACCACGATTTATTTTCTTCGCTGCTATCCGGAGACCAAGCATCTTCAAAATACTTGTCCCATTCGGTATCGCCTCCAAAATGAGCCAGGCAGATTTTTAAGTTAGGGTACTTGTTAGCTATGAGTTCATAATTGGCCGGGTGGGTATAAATATCTGTAAATGCTTTTGGTTTTTGTTTCACCACCGGTTTCCCCAGCGGGTGAGGCTCTTGGAGCATGGCTTTCGTAACTTTTTTACTGTACACCCCGCCCCGGCTGCAATGGCTCATTACCGGTAAATTATTGGCTTGCGCATATTCGTACACCGGTTCTAAGCGTATATCATTGGGGTAATAGCCCATGGGAGGATATAGCTTAATTCCTTTAAACCCATGTTGTTTATGCCATTTTTGCACCATTTTTAAAAGATTATTTCTTCTGGCATCTACACCAATAAAAGGAATTACAGCCGGGTTCAACTGGGCTAACTTACTCAATTCTTCGTGTTGTTTGTCTAAATCAACTGGTACAGGGCCGGCTTTCATAAATGCCATATCCATGGGCAATACAATGCATTTGGTTTGTTCCGTAGCACTATTAGGGTAGTAGCCCTGCAATCGGTTAAAAACCTCGGCTTGTGAGGCCGATAAAGAAACTTCAAAGAAATTAATGTAGCGCTCAATCAGGTCTCTATCGGTAAAAGGCCATAGCTTGCGGGCAAACCAGCGAACACCTTTTAGCTTTATAAGTGCCGTAAGCACCGGAGGTATAAACCGCCTGGGTACGTGGTTGATGGTAAAGGTGTGAGTATGGCAGTTGTAGAGGGTCAACGGTTAGGTGGTTTCTTTGAGTACTTGTTTTTCAATTTCGGGGGTTAGGTAGGTATGCCCGGTATTGCGGGGCACAATATGCCTGTGTCCGGTAAGTAGCCAGGTAAGATTTATTTCGGGGTATGAAAGAACAATCCGCTCCAATATATCGCTGCTAATCGATCCTTTGCGCTTTAGCTGGT
>JALWRJ010000229.1 GCA_026994125.1 Cyclobacteriaceae bacterium
CCCATTATGGAGTTTGGGGGTAATGATAGCTGGGGCTACAACCCTACGTTTATGTTTGCGGTAGATAAGGCCTATGGCACCAAAAACGATTTAAAGGCTTTTATTGATGCAGCCCATGGCCGGGGTATGGCGGTTATTCTCGATATGGTAATGAACCACAACGATATACCATCGCCTTATGCCCAAATGTATTTCGATTTTACCAATTTTAAACCTACGGCACAAAACCCGTGGTTTAATACCGATGCCAAGCACCCGTTTAATGTGTTTTTCGATATTAACCACGAAAGCAGTTATACCCAGGCCTGGCTCGATACCATAACTACTTATTGGGTAAATGAGTATAGGTTCGATGGGTTTCGATTCGATTTATCCAAAGGATTTACCCAACAAGAAAGTGGAGGCGATGTAAGCAAATGGAGCCAAAAAGATGATAGCCGAATAGCCCTTTTAAAGCGTATGGCCGATAAAATTTGGGCCAACAACCCCAAAACTTATATTATACTCGAACACTTTGCCGATAATACCGAGGAAACCATTTTAGCCGATTATGGTATGATGCTTTGGGGAAATGGAAATTACGATTACAATGAAATTACCATGGGTTATGCCGATAATAAATCCATTGCGTGGACTTATTTTGGTGAGCGAGGATGGAGTAAAAATAACCTGGTTTCGTACATGGAGAGCCACGATGAAGAACGCCTCATGTTTAAAAATTTGGAATATGGAAACACCAATGGAAGCTACTCGGTAAAAGATGTAAACGTGGCTTTGCAGCGCAACCGGGCTGCCGCTGCTTTCTTTTTTACCGTGCCGGGCCCTAAGCATATTTGGCAATTTGGCGAGTTTGGCTACGATGTAAGCATTGACGAAAATGGCCGTACCGGTAGAAAACCCACTAAATGGGAATATTTGCAAGAAGTAAACCATAAACTGCTGTTCGATACGTATAAAGAACTAATCGCCTTACGCACCCGTTACAGTGTATTTACACAAGGCGATTTTACCTGGCAGCCACAAGGAGCATTCAAATCCATTCATATAGCCAATGCCGATACCAGCATTGCCATTATTGGTAATTTTGATGTAACGGCCGGTACTATAAATCCGCAATTTCAACACACAGGTACCTGGTACGATTTCTTTAGAGGTAAAGCTACCGAAGTAACCGATGTAAATGCCACCATTTCGTTGGCTCCGGGCGAGTTTAGAATTTACACGGATGTGCCTCTCCACACCCCCAATGTGGTGTTGGGTCTGCCTAAAACTTCGCAATCTTCCTCCATGGGAGTTTACCCTAACCCGGCTCAACATCAATTGTTTGTGGTGTTTGAGGGGGCTTCTTTCCAAAACAACAGGTGGGTAATTGTAGATATAATGGGTAAGCAACTACTCAATGGAACTTTTGCAAATGCACAGGATACTACTATTGATATTGCTAAATTACCCATGGGCTTATACACTCTTAAAATAAAAAAAGGTGGAGAGGTATATGTACAAAAATTTATCAAA
>JALWRJ010000230.1 GCA_026994125.1 Cyclobacteriaceae bacterium
CTCATATCGTGGGCGGGTACTACCTTTTTTCGGGTTAATGTATTAAACATTCTAATGTCATCGCTTGTGTTGCCAAGGCTGGCAAACGCAGGCAGCTCGCTAAGTAACCCACCCTTGCCGTCTATAACCTTATAAATAGCATCAAAAATACTCATATGGTCTGCACTAGTAGTTTTATTAATGCGGTTGCCATTGTCTTTAATATTGGTGGATACCAAGTGAACAATTACCGAGGTAGTAGCCATTTGAATATTCCCGCCAATGGTTTCGGTAGGTGCATCGGTAAACTGAATAAAAGCTGCAGGTGTGGTTTTTAGTACTCCTTTTGTATCTTTTTTATACTGGCCCAGGTACCAGTCAACCTCCTTAAGTTCGGGTATAGCCTCAAGCCTGGCCTTTAGTATTTTAAATGGGTAAGTGAACATAAGTGTTTTTTTAACTAAATAATTTATCCATTTCTTTAATAAGGTGTTTTTCAATGGCATCGTTTATTTCTTGCGAGGGCCCTGCGTGCTTACGCTTTGGCATTATAAACCCAGCCCCTCTTCCGGCTCGTCCTCCTTCGTTGTGCACTTGTGCATAGGGTTTGTCTGTATTAATAGAAACCTCCATGTTTCCGGTAACATAATCCCACGATGCCAACAAATCCCCGGATCTAACAAGGAGTGCTCTGCGCTCAGTTCTTGCTCCGTTTCCATCCTTTTTACGTGGTGCCCACTTAGCACCTTTGCCTTTATCCTGAAACTGCTCCTTTGCAAAGCTCCTGTGAATTTGGTCAACAGCTATCTGTCCGGCAACATCCGGTAGCTCCTTAAAAATATGCTCAAGTCCTTTGAGCTCTTTCTTCATTGTAGGTAATCCTTTGTATTTACGTGCCATCGTGTTATATTTGTGGTGGTCGCAGTTCGCCACGCGAGTTAAGACCACCCCCCGTTGGCGCTGCTAACGGGTTTTTTATTTATATACGGTTTCAAGTTCTTTTAAAATAGTACCGTTCAAAAACATTTCTCTTGTTATTCGAACAACGTTCGATTTATATACAACATCAACCCATTCAATGCCAGCTCTGTTATGAAACCCTCTTCTTAGCCCTTTAGTTATAGCCTGAAGCTCAGTGTATCCTGCTACATTGTACACAATATTGTTTAAGCCTTGCCTTACAGCATCTCTCATACGAGTATCAATGGCATAAGGCTTTTTGCTTGATTTTACATCGCTAAGCACATTATTAATCAATAATTCAGGGTTCTTTACTCCATCTATATTAATATGCTCACGTATAACTACGCCATATCCTTTATTAGCTAGTTGTTCAGCAACCAACGTGTTGGTTTTTAAATCAGCAACATGTGCATTTTTGTGTATGGCCACAAAACCGCCACTTTCGGTATTGGAGGTTTTCTTATAAATACTTCCGTCCAGGCTTTCCCACACCTTAAGGTTAACCTGAAGTGCCTTGTTGTTTATATTTAGTAAGTTCCCCAAGCCAAACACCCTATTGGCAGCGTCTTGG
>JALWRJ010000231.1 GCA_026994125.1 Cyclobacteriaceae bacterium
CGATACAACTGGATAAGCATAACCAACAAAACATACAGAAGTTTGAGAATAAAATTGCCCAATTTGAGGAGGTGGTGGAGTGCTACCACATTGCCGGGCAGGTAGATTATTTACTTAAGGTAGTGGCCAAAGATATGGTGGCCTACCAAGCCTTTATTGCTACCAAATTAGCAGCTTTGGCCACTATTGGACGTGTGCAAAGTGCATTTGTGATGACGCCTGTTAAAGAGCATGGGGTGCTCCCGGTTTTAATTAATTAACTTGCCAGTACTTTTAGTACTCATTTTTTTGCGGTTTTGTTAGGCGCAGGGCCTCGTAGCTTTATAATTAAACCATTTAAAAAATTTCGTAAAATCTGGTCTCCGGCCTCAACATATTTGGGATGGTTTTCGTTTCGAAACATATCGCCCAAAGCTCCTTTACTTATTTCAAAATCTACCAGTTTTAGTATCTCAATAATATCTTCGTTGCGCAATTGATGCGCCACTCGGAGTTTTTTAAGGATATCGTTATTGCTAAGCATATTGCTTTTTTTTCAAAATTAAGGATTAATTGTTAATGGAGGGGTACTGTAATAAACACTTTGTTAAATTGCTATTATGCCAGGCACACACCAGCGAAGCCATCTATCTAATGGAGTAACGCTAAAAATGAATAACTTTACAACCTTAATTTCTTAACATGACTCTTACACCTCACATTTTTTCGTTTTTAAAAGGCTTACAAAAACATAATAATAGAGCCTGGTTTGCTGCTCATAAGAACGAATACCAAGCCTGTTTGGCCGAAGTTAAGCAATTTTTTAAGGAGGTTGAAGATGCCTTACTGGAAACCGATATGCTGGAACGGCACAAAATATTTCGTATTTACCGGGATGTACGTTTTTCGAAAGATAAAACACCTTTTAAAACACGTTTTGCTGGTTATTTTATACGCGCCTCGGCCGAGCGGAGAGGGGGTTATTACTTGAATATTGAACCTGGAAATAGCCTGGTTGGAGGTGGTTTTTATGGCCCCAACCCCGAAGATTTAAAACGCATCAGGCAAGAATTTGAACAAGACGATTCCGAAATGCGTGCCATTTTAGCTCATCCAAATTTTAAGCGGGTGTTTGGTGGGCTACAAGGAGAGGAAGTAAAATCTGCCCCGCGAGGGTTTGATAAAGAGCACCCGGCTATCGACCTTATCCGGAAAAAACAGTTTTATGTGGTAAGAAAGTTTACCGATGCCGAGGTGCTAAACCCAGATTTTAGTGCCCGCGTGATGGAAAGCTACTTACTGCTTCGCCCGTTTTTCGATTATATGAGCTCGGTGCTTTCTACCAACCTAAATGGGGAGTCTATTATTTAAGGAATATTGCCTTATCCTGAAATAGCTTGACGCTATAAGCAAACAAAATCCAGGACGACACAAACCCCAAACCTCATACCCATTTCTTAGCGTCCTTAGCGGTAAATACACCTTTGTGCCCTTTGCGGTAAATCTTCTTAACCCAAAAAAATATCGAACAC
>JALWRJ010000232.1 GCA_026994125.1 Cyclobacteriaceae bacterium
AACCTGGAACCAGGCAATTACACCTTTAAAGTAATAGCTTCTACAGGAAATAATTACTGGACTCCACAGCCGGCCAAGGTAAACATTACCATATTGCCTTATTGGTGGCAAACTATATATGCTAAAATAGGTGGAGTTATTTTGTTAGTTGTGCTCATTTTAAGCATCATCCGAATGAGGACCAAAAGTCTGTCAAAACAAAAACAAGTGTTGGCCAATTTAGTTAACGAACGCACTAAAAAACTGGAAAAAGCCTATAACCAGTTAGCAGAGCTAAACAACCAATTAGAAATAAAAGTAAGCGAACGAACTCAAAAATTAGAGAAATCGAATAGCGAACTCGACCGCTTTGTGTACAGCGCTTCACACGATTTAAGTGCTCCTTTAAAATCGATGAAAGGACTGCTTAACCTGGCTAAGGTTGATTTGGATAACAACACCTTACTCTACCTTGAAAAGCTTTCAACCAGCATAGAAAAACTGGAAGATGTAATTCAAAACCTTATCCAGTTCTCGCGTAATGCCAGGCAGGAAGTACGTAAAGAACCTATTAACCTTGAAAAAATTATAAATGAACTGCAAGAAGAATTAATTTACGTAGATGCAGAAAATGAGAGCGAAGCTATTAGTTGCAACATTCAGGTTGATGATGATTTTGAGCTGCAAAGCGACCCCGTTAGGGTAAAAATTATTTTATCCAACTTACTATCAAACGCCATAAAATACCGCCACGAAAACAAAGCCTGCCAAATACTTATAAAAGGGTACAACAAAGCCGGCAGGCCTACCATAACAGTAACAGATAATGGTATTGGCATAGAACCTGTTTACCAAGCTAAAATATTTGATATGTTTTACCGTGCTACTACTAAATCCATGGGCTCAGGGTTGGGTTTGTACATTGTAAAAGAATCGTCCGAAAAAATTAATGCGCGTGTTTACGTAGCATCAACTCCCGAAAAAGGTTCTACCTTTACCGTAGAATTTAACAATTAATTTATGCCTTCCTGCTTTGTTTAAATTGCAAATTATTACCCATAAAAACTAACACCAGCACCACCGGCATATAAGCTACTTTATAACGCACTAAGGTGCCTACATTAGGCGTAGATAAGGCTAAAAACACCCCCAAAAAAACTACATAGCTTAAAGCAACCAATGTATATAGCCCATGCCATTTTACCGGATGTTTGTATTGTACATAAAGTGCCCGCAAAAATAAAAACAGTAACACCCAGTTTTGCAGGGCATTCAAATTAAACAACCATGCGCCTCCATGCAAGGTAAGAGGCATAAAAACAGCTGCCCACAAAGCCTTGGGGCTATTTATTAAAAGCCATAACCAATTGTTGTTTACTGGCCAAAAATAAATAGCCGTATGCCCTGGCGATTTAGCTAAAAATAATTGGTTATTGAGTTGTATTACATCCATAATATGCGAAAGGCGTAAATTAGGATGTACAAAACCTGCCAATTCTACCGATATTGGCACTACTAAAAGCCAGGTA
>JALWRJ010000233.1 GCA_026994125.1 Cyclobacteriaceae bacterium
CTCCATTTTCATAGCTTCGAGTATCAGCAGTTTATCGCCTTTGGCTACGTTTTGGCCGGCTTCAACAGCCACCTCTAAAATAAGGCCGGGCATGGGAGCCTTTAAATCTTCGGCCTTGCTTTCGAGTAAGGTATCCATTCCCAGGTTTTCGAGCAGCGCATCCATTTCGTCTTTAAGCGCCACCTGGTACAAGGTGTTATTTATTTTAAGTTGCACCAATTTTGCTTCCTTATCTATGTGTACAAGCTCTACCAGGTAAGAATTGCTACCTGCCAACACATGGTAGGTAGTAGCCGAAACTGCTGCCACCTCCATAGCAAAGGGCTTAGCATCCAGTTTTATTTTCTGTTCGTCTAGTTCAACCTCATACACCGCTTCTTTAATAATTGCCTTTACCATACCTATAATTTTTGCCAAATATAGTAATTTCGGCATGCATAGAATAAATAGATTTTGTATTTTACACACTAGAAAATAACTTAGAGCTACCATACTAAGCGTAAAAAGTTAAATATTTGTAGTTTAGCAACAGTAAAATAAACCTACCTGCAACGTGAGTGAAGAGATATTAAAGGCGTTAACCCAATTATTTGCCATTTTTTCGAAACAAGATGGCGGTGTTAAAGAAGAAGAACGGGAATATGTTATTCGATTTTTTAACCAGGAACTAGACCAGGATTCGATTAAAGAATACCTGGAGCTTTATGATAAGTTGGTTGATTACGGAGGTGAGAAAAAGGAAAAGCAGCGCACCTCTATGAAAGATTCGGTACGAATACTGGGGCTGTGCCGAAAGATTAACAAAACACTTACCCAAAGACAAAAAATTGTTGTTCTTATCAAAATTATGGAATTGGTAATGGCCGATGAGGAAATTACCGAAACCGAAATACAAATACTGGATACCGTTGCCGAAGTATTTAATTTTGACAAAGACGAGTACGAAATAATAAGGCAGTTTGTTTTTTACGGCACGGTAGCCGGAGAAGCAGATTTTAACGACCCTGCCATTTTGCAGGTAGTTAAAGAAACCCCTACCGAACAAGACGAAAACCACCGTTTTTTACATGGTAATTTAGATGGCCGCCTTATCTTCTTAAAAATTAAGAGTGTAGATATGTACTTTGTAAAGTACGTAGGCCACGATGAACTGAACCTGAATGGGTTTATTATGAATAACAACGGTGCCTATATTTTTTCGCACGGCAGCACCGTAAAAATGCCTTCGGGCGATGCCCTGTATTACAGCGATATTATTACCAATTTTAACCCCGATTTTAAAGCTACCGAACTTTCGTTTATAGCCGACCACGTAGAGTTTCGGTTTCCGAATGGGGCTATTGGATTGCACGATATTAATATACATGAAGGCCCGGGCAGGCTAATTGGCATTATGGGGGCTTCGGGAGCCGGCAAAACCACCCTGCTAAATGTGCTGGCCGGATTAGAAACACCCACCAAAGGCAGCATAAAAATTAACGGAATAGACACTGCCAAGCAAAAAAACGAAATTCAAGGGGTAATTGGCTATGTATCGCAAGACGACCTGCTTATTGAAGAACTTACCGTGTATGAAAACCTGTATTATAATGCCAAGCTTTGCTTTGATAAACTGAGCGAAGAAGAATTGCATAACCGGGTAATTGACGTACTAAAAAGCCTGGGGCTGGATCAACGCAAAGACCTGCGCGTGGGCAATGTGCTTGAAAAAACCATTAGTGGTGGCCAGCGCAAACGGCTAAACATTGCCCTGGAACTTATTCGCGAACCAGCCCTATTGTTTGTGGATGAACCCACCTCGGGGCTTTCGAGCCGCGATTCGGAAAATGTAATTGACCTGTTAAAGGAACTTTCGATTAAAGGCAAACTTATTTTTGTGGTTATTCACCAGCCTTCGTCCGATATCTATAAAATGTTCGACAAAATGTACATTATGGATACCGGTGGCTACCCGGTGTATTATGGCAACCCCGTAGAGGGCGTTACCTACTTTAAAGAAGTAACCCACCAGGTAGATAGAATTAAAGGCCAGTGTACCAATTGCGGCAATGTAAACCCCGAACAAATATTTAATATAATTGAAGCCCAGGTGGTAGATGAATATGGGCAACTGACCGCTAAACGTAAAGTAACCCCCGAGCAATGGAACGAGCATTTTGAAGAACGCTTTGAAATACCCGAGGTAAAAGAGGTAACTACCCCACCCCCCAACCTACTGCAAATACCCAATAAAATTAAACAGGCCATTATTTTTACCACTCGCGATGTAAAATCAAAAATTGGCAATACCCAATACCTGGCCATCAACCTTTTGGAGGCTCCTTTACTCGCGTTTATTTTGGCCTTTATTATTAAATACACCAACACCCCGGCCGAAGATGGCTACAGCTATTTGTTTAATGACAACCTGCCTGTATTTATTTTAATGAGCATTATTGTGGCACTATTTATGGGCCTATCGGTAAGTGCCGAAGAAATAATTAAAGACCGGAAAATACTTCGTAGAGAATCGTTTTTAAACCTAAATCGCAACAGCTACCTGATGTCGAAGATGGTTATTTTGCTGGTAATGTCGGCTGTGCAAACCTTATCGTTTGTAGTAGTGGGCAATTTAATTTTAGAAATTTACGGCCTTACTTTAAACATGTGGCTAATTTTATTTAGCATCTCATTTTTTGCCAATATGGTGGGGCTTAATGTGTCATCGGCCTTTAATTCGGCTGTTACGGTGTACATCCTTATCCCCATTATTTTAATACCCCAAATGATATTATCGGGTTTAATGTTTGAGTTTGACAAACTAAACGACACCCTAAGCTCGAAAGAAAAAGTGCCTTTGGTAGCTGATATTATGGCTTCGCGCTGGGCTTTTGAAGCTATGGCCGTGGATATGGCTAAAAACAACTTGTATGAGAATGTGTTTTTTGACCTGGACAAGTATGCTTCGCAAGCCAATTTTGTAACCGCCTATGCTGTACCTATTGCCAATGGCCTGCTTAACGATATGGAAGGCAAAGACGTAATGGATGAAATTAAAAAAGACAAACTTTTACTAGTACACAATATAATTAAAGACCAGAAACCAATAAAAGGATATAACCCCGAACAACTCGATAGCCTTAGCCGCTGGGAGAACTTTGGTAAAAACACCATTGAGGAGCTTAGAACCTATTTTAAAGCCTTAGAAGACGCCAACTACTATAGGTATAACAAAGTAACTCAAGCCAAAGAAAAGCTCATTAAGCACCTCAACGAACAAGAAGATTACGATATTAATGAATATAAATCTAAGTATTTTAACCAATCGTTAAATGATTTGGTAAGGCGAGTAAACGTAGAAGACCGCACCATAATTTACAAGCACAGGCTGGTGCAGCGCATAGACCCGATTTTTAACGAAACCTACCATACAGCTAATATGTTAGATTATCGCACGCATTTTTATGCACCATCAAAACCATTTTTAGGAAAAACCTTTGATACCTATTGGTTTAACATATTGGTTATATGGTTTATGTCAATTGGATTGTATATTGCACTTTATTATGAATGGTTAGCGAAACTAATTAATGCCTTAGGTAAGGTGCAGATAAAAAAAAGTAAGTAATTTTGGAAAATCATTGTAGCACAAGTTGTAAATTGTGCCTTGAAATAAATATAAACAGATGAAAAACTATCTTCCTTTCTTGTTACTAACAGCAGTATTTTCGTTAGTTTCTTGTGGTTCGGATAAAAAAGAAGAGGCCGATGCCTTTATGTCGGAGCTGGACGATGGCTTGGAAACCCCAGCCATTTCTGAAGAAACCATTAACGATATTTTAATGCAAATTCCGGCTCCTTTAGAAATTTCGATGCTTATGCGTGAGTCGGGTTCGGATTACGACCGCACAATTTTAAGCAACCCCGACAAGGTAGCTAATTATAATACCCAATTTAAACAAGCCATTAACCTGGGTATATATGGTACCGACTTAATTTATACCAACATTTTCGGTAAAAACCAGGAAGGACTGGCCTATATGAAGTCGGTTAAAAAACTTGCCGATGAACTAAACATTGGGCAGTTTTTTAATTTAAGGCTTATTGGCCGGTTGGCTACTAATAACGACAACCTGGATTCGATAATGCTTATTACCACTCAGAATTTTAATGAGATTAACCGCTACCTGCAAGAAAAAAAACGAGCCAATTTAAGCATATTGTTTTTGGTGGGCGGCTGGATGGAGGCCGTACATATTAACTGTAAAATGGCTATCGAAAACCCCGAAGTACCAGCTTTGGCCGAACGCATTGGGGAACAAAAAATTATTTTGGAGAACATTTTGCTTTTAATGAGTTTTTATGCCGAAACAAGCCCCGAAATAAAAGACTTGCATACTGACATGCTGAAATTAAAAGAAGCATACGACAAAATTGAAATTACGTACACCTATGCCGAACCTACTACCCAAGTGGTAGATGGCGTGCTTATGATTGTAGATAACAGTAAAAGTACGGTGCATATTACACAGGACAACGTAAAAGAAATAGACCAGATTATTGAAGATATTAGAAAAAAACTAACTTTATAATTTTACATTGCGCATGAAAATTTTAACATATATCATCCTTGTTGTAGCATTTGTTTTTGGGGGCCAAACTGCTCAAGCACAATGTACGCCAACTGAAAGTGTTAAAACCTGCATTCCTAAATTAGCAGGAGGCTTTCATTTTTTAAAAAGCTACGAAATAAATGGCCGCGGAGGCCGTCTGGATAAGGTAGAATATAGCTACCCTTTTGCCAAAGGCACCCAATATATGGTTAACCTTTGTTCGGCCGATGGCGAACATAAAGGCTTGGTGGTAACTTTGTACGATGCCGCCCGAAAGCAACTAGCCACCAGTGTAGTAAACGGACAGCAGTATTCGGCTATTGTATTTAATTGCCAGGCAACAGGCATTTATTACATTACCTATACGTTTGATAACTCTACCTCGTACTGTGGAGGGAGCGCCTTAGGGTTTAAGCGGTAAATACATTCTTTATAAATATAAAAAAAGAGGCTACCTTATCCGCGTAGCTTTTTTTTTAATAATATAAACGATTTTGAACCCGTTTTATGCATCATTCTGAAAACAGAGTATTGCACTAAAACGAAAAACCACCATTTTCCGAATCAACAGTAATGGCTGTACCCAAGCCTATTTTTACGCTAAAACCTTGATAGGTTCCATCAATAAAAGAGGCGGTAGTTTCAATTCGAAATAATCTAAATAAATTATCCAACCCATAACCTACTTCGATATAATTTCCTAAAGCCGGTGTTGTAAGGTAACTTAAGTAGGCCAGTTCTTTAACTCCTGTAAGCCGCACAATTGGCAATTGGGTAATCAAGAATTTACGAAACTGATACATTACTTGTGCCGAAGCGTATTTATCTGATGTACTATATGTGTAGTAAGGGAGTAACCTGAAACTTCCTACCGGGTCATTCATTAAAAAGGGACTTTCGTTGCCTTTAAAATGTTTAAAATCAATAAAATTAGTAGGAGCTTTAGCTAAAAATGCACCCGCATGGGCATTAAAATAAAACACCCCTCTTATACCCGGAACATACGTTTGATTATATTCAATTTCGAACCAGGAAAAATCGGAACCTGAAAAATCTCCCAGGGGAATACCCCCTTTATAGTGCAAGCTAAAACTGGCTGTTCCCGGGTTTGCTACCTGCTTCGTTTGGTTGTGAATTTTATATGCAAGCCATGGTTTTAACGTAACACTTCCTGCAAGCAAAGCCGCTTTTTGTTCAACAAAATCGGTAGTGGGCACTTCAATGTTCTCTGGTGCATTGGGGGTATAGTTTTCTGTTTTTTTAGACCATGTATAATCTGTGTTATTAAATAAGGGCGTTCGCTGCTCCAAACTAAAACCTAACGCATACGAAAGTTTATCTGTAACATACCCTTTATAATTTGTAGAAACATACTTGCTCTGGTATAATTTCATGTAATTGCCCTTCCAAAACAAAGAGGTAATTGTATTAACTAATGGGGCAATAGGATTGGTACTATTTAATTGCTTGTAAAACACCCCTCCATTTAGCCTGATACTACTGCGTTTGTATATGGGGCCAAACCTATATTCGGAATGAACTCTTAAATAAAACCTGTTGCTGCTAAATCCATATTTGGCCTCGGGCCAAACAAAAAGTTTGTTTTTACTTTTGTAGGTATGCGCATACTTAAATTTTATACCCACATTAAAGCCCTCTACGGTATTAAAGTTAATTCGAGTAAAAGGAGAATAATACGTTAGCCTATCGTTATCG
>JALWRJ010000234.1 GCA_026994125.1 Cyclobacteriaceae bacterium
AAACAACAGAGTTGGCATACGCATTTCATGCTTCTACTACAAGCAATGTACCCCGCTACGACAGGCTAACCGAATACAAAAACAACACCTTAAAATATGCCCAGTGGTACTATGGCCCACAAAAATGGCAAATGCACCATGTTCAACTTAAATTAACGAACGAAACCCCTTTCTATTCTGAAGCTAAACTTACCTTGAGTTATCAAAATACCGAAGAAAGCCGGAACGATAGAAAATACAAGGAAAACGCATTGCGCAACAGAACAGAAAACTTACACATTGTAACTCTAAACGCGGATGCATCGAAAGTTTGGTTCACCAATTCGTTGTATTATGGTATTGAGGCCGTTTATAATAAGGTAAAATCAACGGCATTCACAAAAAATATAGCTGCCGGGGTTTTGAGTCCTGCCCCTACCCGCTACCCCGATGGTGGCAGTACTTGGGCATCATTAGCAGCATATACGCAATGGAAACATTACTTTTCGACCGAATTTATATTAAATACGGGTATTAGGTACAGCCAAATAATAGTTTCGTCAGAATTCAACAACAAGACTTTCTATAATTTTCCGTATTCATCAATTAACATCGCTACTGGCGCAGCAAATGGCAGCGTTGGGTTGGTTTGGAAACCTCTGAACGAATTTCAAATCAAATCTTCGATAAGCAGTGGTTTTAGAGCTCCCAATGTAGATGATATAGGTAAAGTGTTTGATTCGGAACCGGGTAATGTAGTAGTACCCAACGAGCGCCTGGCACCTGAATATGCATACTCGGGCGAATTAAGCTTTACAGGCACTATAAATTATGCATTTAACTATAACCTAACCGGATACTATACGCGGTTGGTAGGTGCCATGGTGCGAAGAGATTTTACTTTTAACGGCCAGGACAGCATAATGTACGATGGAGAACTAAGCAAAGTGCAAGCCTTAACCAATACCGGCAAAGCTTTTATTGCCGGTGTTTCGGCCAATATTTCTTACACCGTAGGCAAATTTAAATTGGCCTCCACCCTAACCTACACTACAGGTAAGGATGTAATTGAAAACCTGCCCTTACGGCATACCCCACCCCTATTTGGACAAACCTCACTTACCTTTACCGGCAAAAATCTATCGCTCATTTTTACACAGAGGTACCAGGGGAACAAAACCTTACAACAACTTGCTCCCAGCGAGCTCAACAAGCCACATGTATATACGCCCGGTGGCAGCCCGGCCTGGACAATAAGCACCTTAAAAGGGCAGTACCAATGGGGTAAACTATTAACTCTGAATGCCGGAATTGAAAACATATTTGATTTGCGTTACCGTCCTTATGCCAGTGGCATGAATGCACCTGGACGTAATTTTATTGTAAGTCTTAAAGCTTCATTTTAAATAATTACTCTAATGCCAAAAAATTAAAAAGCACACCACTTAACAAAATTTAACTCCATTTTTATAAGTAATTGAATAAACCAATTTGGTAGTTATTCCTGCCCAAGCTCCTGGTGGCAGGGATTAGTCCCGGCAAATTTCTAATGTAAAAGAGCCAATATAACCTCCATTAACCTATATTTGCTCAAAAAAACAAAACAATGATTAGAACAATCTTTACCCTTGTATTGTTGGCTACAATTTCAAATTCTTTTGCACAAAATAGTGAGTTAGATGAACGAAATGGCTTTAAACATATTAAAATTTTATCTAATGCCACCGATTACCCCGAACTTAAATTAGACAAAACCAAAGACGAAAATTATGCCACCTATGTAAGGCGAAATGGGCATTTAATGAGTATTGGCGACATCCCCATTAAAGAGTTTGAGGTTTCCACCTACAAAAACCAAATTTATCAGATAGATATTACCACACCCAAAAATCCAAAACTTTTTAAAAGCCTGGAAGAGGCCTTTGGTAAAGCCAAATTTGTTGTAACCAGTAATAATTATGTATGGCAAGGCAGTAGTGTAAAACTAAGCTTTAAAAGTTTAAAAGGTGGTAAAGACACCAAAATGACTTACACCTCGTTAAAAATTAAAGACATCATAAAACAAGACGAAGAACAAAAGATCAAAGATCTTTCGAAAGATTTTTAACCTATTTTTTAAAAATAACATGAAACAAATTGCAGTAATTGGTTCGGGCACAATGGGTAATGGCATTGCCCATGTTTTTGCCCAAAACGGGTTTAAGGTAAACCTCATCGATATCTCAGATAAAGCCCTGGAAAAAGCCCTGGCAACCATTACTAAAAACCTGGACAGGCTGTTGGCCAAAGAAAAGATTGACCAGGCCACGAAAGAAGCAACGCTGGCTAACCTTACTACTTTTACTGAAATGGGAAAAGGGGTGGCTAATGCCGACCTTGTAGTAGAAGCCGCAACCGAAAATGTAGAGCTAAAACTCAATATTTTTAAGCAATTAAGTGAATTAACGCCTCCCAATTGCATCCTGGCCAGCAATACCTCATCGATAAGCATTACCAAAATAGCGGCAGTTACTAACCGCCCCGACAAAGTAATAGGCATGCACTTTATGAATCCGGTGCCTATTATGAAACTGGTTGAAATTATACGGGGCTACAACACTACCGATGCCGTAACCGGAACCATCATGGAGCTATCGCGCACGCTGGGCAAAACCCCGGTAGAGGTAAACGATTATCCCGGATTTGTAGCCAACCGGATCTTAATGCCTATGATAAACGAAGCCATTTATTCACTATATGAAGGAGTGGCCGGTGTTGAAGAAATTGACACGGTTATGAAACTGGGCATGGCACATCCTATGGGGCCATTACAATTGGCCGATTTTATTGGCTTGGATGTTTGTCTTTCAATATTGGACGTTTTGTACAAGGGATTTGGCAACCCAAAATATGCCCCATGCCCATTACTGGTTAACATGGTTGAAGCCGGTCATAAAGGTGTAAAATCGGGCAGTGGCTTTTATGATTGGAGCCACGGAACCAAAGAGTTAGTCGTAGCCACTAGTTTTAAATAATATTCATGGCTGGCTTTCGTATTGGCACTTTTCTAGTAAGTATAATTTTTAGCTTAGGCTTTACCACAGCTATTGCCCAAATTGAAGAGCTGCCTCAAAAAATAGTGTACGACCAGGAAGTTATTGACCTGATGAATCAGGCCAAGGCTGAAATGAAAGCCGAAAACTATGAAGCGGCTAACCGAACGTTTCGTAAAGCCTTGGCTACCCGAAAAATTTTACCCACCGATTTATCGTACTTATTTGCCGAAACTCTATACGTGGTGCATCAATACCAAAACAGCCTCAATTTTGTAGATAAATACTTAAGCTTAGCCGGGCAAGGAGGTAATTACTACGATAAAGCCATTGAACTTAAGCAATTACTTCAAGAAGAATTTAAGCGCATAAAGGAATGCAGTTACTGTAATTTAAGTGGCTATCGGTACGTTACCTGCTATAATTGCCAGGGTGTGGGCACTACCACCGAGCTATGTTATAACTGTAAGGGCAGTGGAAAAACCGTTTGTCCCAAGTGTATGGGCCAGGGGGTATATATTACGTTTAACTCGTTTAGTGGCAAGCAATACCAGGAGTGCGATGTATGCAATGGCAAAGGATATGTGGTGTGCAATGTTTGCGAAGGCAAAAAAGAACTTACCGGAACTTGCAGTGTGTGCTTAGGTACCGGCAAAATTGCCAGCTCAATTATTTGCAATCACAAGGCAGAGCAAGAGTTGGAAGAACACAGCCATTAAAAAAATGAACATCACAGCTCAAATTATAACCATTGGCGATGAAATTCTATATGGCCAAACAACCGATACCAATGCGCAATGGATGAGTAGCCAACTAGATAGCATTGGCATAAAAGTAACCGAACGCCTAACCATTGGCGATACGCGCCAGGCTATTTTAGAGGCCCTGGCCAATGCCGAAAAAAAAGCAGATATAGTGCTCCTTACCGGAGGGCTTGGCCCCACCGAGGACGACCTCACTAAACCTTGCCTGGCCGAATATTTTAAGGTTGCTCTTGAAGAGCATAAAGAAGCACTGGATGATATAACCCGCTTATTTAAAAAATATAAGTTTGAGCTTACCCCTGTAAACAAATTACAAGCACATTTACCCACTAACTGTACTAAAATTACCAATAAATTGGGCACAGCCCCGGGCATGTGGTTTTTTGAAAACAATACGGTATTTGTAGCTATGCCAGGGGTACCTTTCGAAATGAAGGCAATGATGCGCTCGCAAATTTTACCTAAATTACAAGAACAGTTTAACCTGCCGGTTATCTACCACAAAGTAGTAAAAACCATTGGCATAGGCGAATCCTGGCTGGCGGATAAAATAGCCCCCTGGGCACAACAATTGCCCAAAACCATACAACTTGCTTACCTACCAAGTTTGCGCGAAGTAAAACTGAGGCTTACCTCCACGGGCAGTGCTCTTAAAACACTGCAATTGGAAACTCGCCAACAAATTGATGATTTGAAAAAATATGCCGGCAGCTACATTTATGGCTATGATAACGACACCATTGAAAGTGTAACCGGGCAATTACTACTCGCAAACCTGGCCAGCCTGGGCACGGCCGAAAGCTGTACTGGTGGTTACCTGGCACACTTAATAACCTCTGTTCCAGGAAGTTCTGCCTATTTTAAGGGAAGCATTATAGCCTATGCCAATCAGGTAAAAGAACAGCAACTGGGGGTAAGCCCCACTACCCTGGCAACCCACGGAGCCGTTAGCAAACAAACAGCTATAGAAATGGCACAAGGAGCCCGCCAGCAGCTTAACACTACTTATGCTCTGGCTACTACAGGCATAGCCGGCCCCGATGGCGGCACCCCTGATAAGCCCGTGGGCACCATTTGGATTGCCCTGGCTACCCCTGCCACTACCCATACCAAATTATTATCGCTTAGCACCGAACGTAGCTTAAATATACAAGCCACCGCCAAAGCAGCACTTACCTTATTGTGGCAAACTTTAAAATAAAATAGTGTAGATATACCACCTTTTTACTACATTTGTTATTGATTAAAAACGAAGCAAAACGCTGATTATTAGCATATTTTGGCGATTTTAATCCAAGGGCAAATATTATTTGCTTAGTTTTAAAAAAAGCAAAATAATGTTTACCCCACTAAAAAGAAGTTAAAATTAAGCAAGTAAATAAAATGGCTACAGTTGAGTTGTTAATGCCTAAAATGGGTGAAAGTATTATGGAGGCCACCGTGCTTTCGTGGTTAAAAAAAGAAGGCGATACCATTGAACAAGATGAATCGGTATTGGAAGTAGCTACCGATAAAGTAGATACCGAAGTACCTTCGACCCACGCAGGGGTGCTAACCCAAATTTTAGCACAAGATGGCGATGTAGTGCCTGTGGGAGCCCCCATTGCTATTATAACAACTGAGGGAACGGATAGTACAGCACCGGCCACTACCAGCGAACCAGCCCAAGCAGCCACCCCTCCGGTAGCCGAACCGGCTCCGGTAGCCTCTACTGCCTCCGCTGCACCTTCAGCTACATTGGCAACACCTGCTACCGGTAGGTTTTACTCTCCTTTAGTAATGAATATGGCGCGTGAAGAGGGAATTCCTATGGATGAATTAGAACGCATACCGGGTACCGGTAAAGAAAGCAGAGTAACCAAGAAAGATATGCTCGCCTACATTGCTACACGCCAAAATGGAGGGCAATCGAATGGGCAAACTACCCCACAAGTAGTGGCACCTCAACCTGCCCCGGCTCCTGTGGCTACGCCTGCGCCTACTCCACAACCGGTGTCGGTAAGTGCCGGTGACGAGATTATTGAAATGGATAGAATGCGCAAGATGATTGCCGGCAGGATGGTGGATTCCAAGCGTATTTCGCCCCATGTAACTTCGTTTGTAGAAGCCGATATGACCGCTATTGTTAACTGGCGCAATAAGATTAAAAAAGAATTTGAAGCACGCGAAGGCGAAAAAATGACCTTTACCCCCATCATTATGGAAGCCGTAGTAAAGGCAATTAAAGATTACCCCATGGTAAATGTGTCGGTGGATGGAGATAAAATAATCAAGAAACGAAATATCAATATTGGTATGGCGGTAGCCCTTCCATCGGGCAACCTTATTGTACCGGTCATCCATAATGCCGACCAGTACAACCTGGCCGGCCTGGCTAAAAAAGTAAACGACCTGGCCCGTAGAGCTCGTGAAAACAAATTAACACCCTCTGATTTGGAAGGTGGCACTTACACCATTTCTAATGTGGGTTCGTTTGGCAATGTAATGGGCACCCCCATTATTA
>JALWRJ010000235.1 GCA_026994125.1 Cyclobacteriaceae bacterium
GAAGAATGTCCTCCTTCCTCAAAGGGAATTCCCTTAGCTATCAACTCATTTTTATAATGCGGAGCAATGGTTCCAGCATCGGACACAAAAACCTCATGGCCTTTGCTTTTGGCTAGCAAGGCGGCTCCTGTTCCGCTTTCACCGGCTCCTAGTATAATTACTTTTTGCTTCATTATCTTATTTTAAGGGTTGCTAATGTTAACATGGCCAACAATATGCCTACAATCCAAAACCGGGTTACAATTTTAGGTTCGGGAATCATCTTTTTTTGGTAGTGGTGGTGCAAAGGCGACATCAAAAAAATTCTTCGACCTTCACCGTATTTTTTTCGGGTATATTTAAAGTAGCTTACTTGTAAAATAACCGACAGGTTTTCGATAAGATAAATGCCACATAAAATAGGAATGAGCAATTCTTTACGAATAACTAAGGAAAAAACAGCCACGATACCCCCTAACGAAAGGCTGCCCGTATCGCCCATAAATACTTGCGCAGGGTACGAGTTGTACCATAAAAAACCAACCGTAGCCCCAACCAATGCGGTACTAAACACCAGCAACTCACCCGAATTTGGGATGTACATAATGTTAAGGTATTGGGTAAAATCGACCCGGCCCGATACGTAGGCCAGCACCCCAAGTGTACCTACAATAATGGCGGTAGTGCCTGCGGCCAGCCCATCAATTCCATCGGTAATATTGGCTCCGTTAGATACTGCTGTAATAATAAAAGTGGCAATAAGCACATAAATTACCCAGGTATATTTATCATCAAACGGATTTATTTTTGAATAGTCGGCTTCGTTACCTTTAAAAAACGGAATGGTGGTTTTCGTAGAATGCACATCTTTAAACACCGGTTTGTCATCTACTAGTACCCGTTGGTTGCTGGCATCGGTTTTAAACTCGCGCACCACCACACTATCGTTAAAGTATAGGGTAAGCCCCACAATAAGACCTAACCCTACCTGGCCAATAATTTTAAAACGGCCACTAAGCCCTTCCTTATCTTTTTTAAATACTTTGATATAATCATCTAAAAATCCAATGGCACCCATCCACAGGGTAGCCACCAACAAAAGAATAATGTAAATATTATCGAGTTTAGCAAACAGCAAGGTGGGTAATACAACTGCCAAAATAATGATAAGGCCACCCATGGTAGGTGTACCTTTCTTTTCCATTTGGCCTTCAAGTCCAAGGTCGCGAATTGATTCGCCCACCTGCAACTTGCGCAGCACGTTTATGAGGTACTTGCCCAGCGAAACCGAAATTAAAATGGAAAGCACCACAGCCATAACCGCTCTAAACGAAATATACTGAAACAATCCGGCACCTGCCAGGTCGTATTTTCGATGTAATATATCAAAGAGTTGGTATAGCATAATCTAACTTTCCATGAGGTGTAACATTTCGCTTAGTACTTTTCGGTCGTCAAAAGGATTTCGTTGTCCTTTAATTTCCTGGTAATCTTCGTGGCCTTTACCAGCCACCAGAATAATATCGTTTGGTGCAGCCAACAGGCAAGCTGTTTTTATAGCTTCGGCACGGTTAACCAGAGTTATTACCTTGCGCTTATGGCTGGCACTTACACCCTTTTTCATTTCATCAATAATGAGTTCCGGGTCTTCGTTTCTGGGATTATCAGAAGTAAACACCACTTTGTTGCTCATTTCGGTGGCTATGGCTCCCATTAGAGGTCGTTTATCCTTATCGCGGTTTCCACCACAGCCCACCACGGTAATTACCTGCTCGTTTCCGGTACGCAGGTTTTCGATGGTTTTTAACACATTGCGTAGGGCATCGGGGGTATGTGCATAATCTACTAAAGCAGTAACCTGCACCTGGTTAGGCACCAATTCCATACGACCGGGCACCGGATTTATATTGGATAGCTCGGTAAGTACTTCCTCGGGCTGCTCGCCCAAAAGAAGAGCGGTTGCATACACCGACAACAGGTTGTATGCATTAAAATCGCCAAAAAGCTTAAACCAAATACTGTGGTTTTCAATGCTCATTTCTAACCCATGCAGGGTATTGGCAATTATTTTACCTTTAAACTCGCTGGCCGATTTTAAGCTGTAAGTTCGCTTGCGGGCGCTGGTGTTTTGTAACATAATGCTACCCCGCTTATCATCACTGTTTACCAGCGCAAATGCCTGCTTGGGCAAGGCATCAAATAATTTCTTTTTGGCCTTAATATAGGCGTCAAACGTTTTATGGTAATCGAGGTGGTCGTGCGTAAGGTTGGTAAAAACGGCTCCTGCATATTGCACTCCGGCTACCCGGTGCTGGTCGAGGGCATGCGAGCTTACTTCCATAAAGCAATGTGTGCAGCCCTGTTTTAACATATCGTGCAAGTTGTGGTTTAATTGTAAAGCATCGCCTGTGGTGTGGGTGGCTTTTAATACCGTATTGCCTATGCGATTTTCGATGGTTGAAAGCAATCCGGTTTTATAGCCTAGTTTATGGAATAACTGGTACAACAAGGTAGCCACTGTGGTTTTTCCATTGGTGCCGGTAACACCCACTAATTTTAGTTTTTGCGAAGGGTTGTCATAAAAATTACAAGCCATGATACTCAAGGCTTCGGCACTATTGTTTACCTCCACATAAGTTACGGTTTCGGATAGGGTATCGGGCAATTGTTCGCATACAATAATGGTAGCCCCCTGGGCAATGGCCGTATCTATAAATTGATGTCCATCTGATTGGGTGCCTTTAACAGCTACAAATGCATCGTTGGCAGCCACCTTGCGAGAGTCGAACTGAATGTTGTTAAACTCCCTATCGGTAGCTCCGGCTACTGCCTTGAGCGATACATTGTATAATATGTTGTTCAGTTTTTTCATTAACCCAATTCAATATAAATTACCTCTCCTTTATTTATTTTACGTCCAGCCAGTATTGATTGCTTTTTCACACGTCCTTCTCCGGAAATATTTACTTTTAGCCCGCTCGACTCTAATAAATAAAGGGCATCGCGCAGGGTCATGCCCAGCACATTGGGAGCCAGCCCCCGGCCGGGTTCATTTTTGCGCCAGTCAATCGCATTGTCCTTTATTTTAGCACGCACCCAATTGGCATCATCAATAACATGGTTCGATACGCCAATTTCGTTACAAATAGTAACCAAATCGGGTTGGTAACCGGCCCGTATTACCGGAAACACTCCATATTCGCGCTGGTACTCTCCGGCCAGCAAGGTGTGCATATCTATACTTTGGGCATATACATGGTCGGCAATTTCTTTAAAAACAGGAGCCGCCACACTGCTGCCGTATTGGTACACCCCTCTGGGGTTTTCGATAACCACAATGCAACTATACTTTGGATGATTAGCCGGAAAATAACCGGCAAAGGAGGTCATGTATTGTTTTTGGTATTTACCATTTTTTAAGGTTTGGGCTGTACCGGTTTTACCTGCAATGGCATAATCGGCATCTTTTATATTTTGGGCGGTACCTTCTTTTACTACCCCCTCGAGCAAAAGTTGCAATTGGCGTAATGTGTTAGGTGAACAAATTCGCTCGTTAATGACAGTTGTTTCAAAGGTTTTAATTTCGCTTTCTCCTTTGGTTATCCGCTTAATAATCATTGGTTTAACCATTTTACCCTGGTTAGCCACAGCATTGTACAGGGTTAGGGTATGCAAAGGAGTAAGCTCTAACCCATACCCATGTGCCATCCAGGGCAAGGTAATACCGCTCCACTCATCAGGTTTTTTAACATTAGGAACACCCTCGCCTTCCATTTGAAAACCCATGGCTTGGGTAAGCCCCAATTCTACCAAATGGTTATAAAATTTTTGTGGTTTTAGTCCAAAATACTTATCGGCCAGTTTGGCCATGGCAATGTTAGATGATTGCTCAAAAGCTTTAGCAACTGTTATTTTGCCGTACCCGCCTTCTTCGTGATCTTTTACTGTTTGGTTATAAAACTGTTCTACGCCATTGCCGGTATCTATGGAATCGGTTAATTTTAGATTGGTATCTTCGAGCAGAGCGAGCATGGTAGCCAGCTTAAAGGTAGATCCGGGCTCGCGCAGTCCGTGGCTGCCAACCGCATAGTTATAGCGCTCAGAATAGGTGCCATTTTTATTTCGGCTAAGGTTAGCCATGGCTTTTATATGGCCGGTAGCCACTTCCATAACTACCGCTGTACCATAATCGGCTTGGTGTCTGGCCAATGCTTTTAACAGGGATGACTCGGCCACATCCTGTAAATTAATATCAATGGTAGTTTCTAAGTCGTAACCATCAATAGCACGTACTTCGGAGGCATCGGGAATGGGCCGCCATTTGCCCCCTACGGTTTTACGGTAAAGGGCCTTACCTGTTTTACCGGCCAGTTCGGTGTTAAAAGAATATTCCAACCCGGCTCCTCGACCATTTTGGTTTACAAAACCAATCGTACGCTGACCCAAATAGCCAAAAGGCTTAAAACGCTTATCTACTTTGGTAAACAACACTCCTCCGCGCATACGGCCTGCCCTAAAAATCGGCCATTGCTCCATCTCCTTTTTATCCTGATAATCAATTAGTTTACGGTTAAGTTGCACATAACGTTTACCAGAGTTGCGTGCATTTAGGATGCGTTGTTTATAGTGCTTGGCGCTGTTATCTTTAAAAAAAGCAGCTAAGTAATAAGCCAAGGAATCCAACCCTTGGTTTATCATGGCCTCGCTGGCACGCGAGGGGTCCAAGGCCAATTTATAAAATGGAATAGATGTAGCTAATAAACTGCCATTATCCGAAACAATATTGCCCCGGGTAGCAGGCACTTCCCGGTATTCAAGACCTATTTCGGCTTGTAACGAACGCCATTTTTCGCCTTCGGCAAATTGAATTACACCTATACGGTAAATAATGGCTCCTCCAAAAATGAGCATAGGCAAAAAGGCCAGTCTTACTTTTAATACTATGGTCTTTTTTATATTCATTCGTTTGGCAGGCTAATTTTAGCAGGTGGGTTTAAACTTTCTTCGAGGCCTAAAGGAGCCACTTTCTTTTTTACCTCGGACTGCAAGCGAGCGTACATATACTGCGCCTTTAGAGTGGTATAATGTGCCCGCAGGTCTTCTACTTCAGACTCGAGTTTGCTTATATTGCGTGCGTTTTTATCGGCATAATGGTTATATCCGATGTAAAAAATGATGAGCAAGATGGTAAACAACACATTGGGTAAGTACTTGAGTGGCACACCATTTTGGAACAACCAATCTACACGGATAAGCCTCTCCATTATAGCGAAGATGTTTTTGCCCTTGTTTTTTGATTCTTTATAGGTGTTTTTTGCCATTAGTTTTTTTCTGCTATTCTAAGTTTTGCACTTCGCGCTCTGTTATTTTCTTTAATTTCCTGTTCCGAAGCTGTAATGGGTTTTCGGTTAACAGGTTTAAGTGGCCTGATTAGATTTCCATAAAAATCTTTTTCTACCTCTCCTCTAAATTTGCCTTTGGCCATATAATTTTTTACCGGCCGATCTTCTAACGAGTGGTAGCTCATTACCACCAGCCTGCCTCCTTTGGCTAGTACCTGGGATGCCTGTACTAACATATCTTGAAGAGCGGCCATTTCATCGTTTACCACAATGCGCAATGCTTGAAACACCTGGGCAAAATATTTAAACTGTTTACCTGGTTTGGCGTAACGCTGCAATATGGCTGTTAAATCTTCTACCGTAGTAATGGGCTTTATAATGCGTTCGGCTACGATGGCTGCGGCCAGGGTGCGAGCATTTTTTATTTCCCCATACCGGCTCAGTAAATCGATTAAGTCTTTTTCAGGATAGGTATTTACCACATCGGCTGCGGTTATGTTGGTGCTACGATCCATTCGCATATCCAAATCGGCAGCAAACCGGGTAGAAAACCCACGTTGAGGTTCGTCAATTTGGTGCGATGAAATACCCAAATCGGCTAAAATGCCATCTACCTGCGTAATACCGTACAATCGAAGGTATTTTTTTAAATACCTGAAGTTAGCGTGCACAAAGGTAAATCGGGCGTCTTCAATAAAAGTTGCTTGCTGTTTGGCATCATCATCCTGGTCAAACCCAAACAACTTACCGTTTGTAAGCTGCGCTAATATGGCTTTGCTGTGGCCTCCTCCACCAAAGGTTAGATCCACATAAACACCATTTGGATTAATAGCCAAGCCCTGCATGCACTCCTGGAGCATTACCGGCTTATGATATACATAAATTGGATTACTCACTTTTAGAAAGATGCTTTTGTGCAAGTTGAGCCATATCGCCAGGGTC
>JALWRJ010000236.1 GCA_026994125.1 Cyclobacteriaceae bacterium
TAATTCCGGAAGCCAGGGGTTTCCGACCGCCATGGGTAGCGATTTTAGCCTACGGCACTTTGCTCTTAACTCTAAAATAGTTAAGGCCGGGGTATCGTCAATAAAAATAGGTGCTTTGCTTAATTTTTCAGTTTTAGATAGCAATTGCTCCCATTCGTAGTTTTGCAATTTCCCTTTTTTAATTTTTTCGCTTTCTAATTCAGCTTCGGCACTTATCAGCCTGTTAACCAATTGCACCGAAGACATTTCCAGGGAAAAAATAGCCACTGGCTGGTTAAAATCTACGGCTGCATTACGCATGGCCGATACCACAAAGGCAGTTTTACCCATCCCCGGCCGCGCAGCAATAATAACCAAATCGGACTTTTGCCATCCCGATGTAACCCGGTCGAGTTCGGTAAAGCCTGAAGCAATGCCGGTAAGGCCACCCTCCTGCCCTCTTTTTATTTCAATCTCCGTAAGAGCCTCGGCCATGATGGATTTCATGTCGGCATAGTTTTTACGAATATTCTGCTCAGATATTTCGAACAGTGCCCCTTCGGTTTGATCCAATAAATCAAACACATCGGTAGTTTCTTCGTAAGCTTTGGTTTGTATTTCGCCCGACACTCGAATAAGCTCGCGCTTAATGGCCATTTCGATAATGATACGCGCATGGTACTCTACATTGGCGGCAGAATTCACTTTAGTAGTAAGGGCTGTAACCGCATAGGCTCCTCCGGCTGCTTCTAAGGTGCCATCTTTACGAAGTTGTGCCGTAACGGTAAGTAAATCAACCGGTTGCGAATCGTTAAATAAAAACAAAATTGCTTCGTAAACTACCCGGTGAGCTTCTTTATAAAAGGCTTCGGGTTTTAGAATATCGGCAATGGCCGAGAGGGCGTCTCTTTCTAACATTAAAGCCCCTAAAACGGCTTCTTCCAGCTCCAATGCCTGCGGAGGCACTTTACCCAAACTTTCATGTATCTGTTTTTTAAGGGCATCCTGTTGGTAACCAATTTTAAGAGGGGTACTGCTTTTATCCATGTAGTATTAATGATTTTGGTGCTAAAAAAATAACGACCAAAAGTAAGATTTTAGCCTGTGGCTTACCATCGTTTTTAAATTTACTTATACACAAAAACTAATTTCTTTTCCACAAGTTTTTCACACCGAGTAAATAGAGGGTGCTCCTTTGCTTATTTGCTCAAATAAGGTTTATCCAGCACAATTTTAATCTGCTCCTCTTTACCTAGTTTATCGGCCGGTTTATGGTCGTTAATGATGGCTGTGAGTGCCAAATTTAATTTATTGCCGGTGCGTTTACTTAATCCTGATAAGGTTTCGCCTTGCCGGGCTTTAACCACTTTAACAAAATTGTATTTTATGCTAGCACGTTCTTTATCGGTTAAGGTTCGTAATGATTTAACAGAGGATTCCAACTGATTTCTAAAGGTTAAGGGGGCAATACCTAATAACTTAAACATTTTTCCGTTTAACGGAAGCCATAGCAAATAGGCATACACGGTTTCGTGCTTAGATTGCTCGATAAATGAAACCAAATAACCTTTCATATTTCCTACCTGGTACACATCGTTGAATTCAATTTTACTGCGATACTCGTCTCCTAAACTTTTTACAAAAGCCTTACCTGCCTGGCTGGCACTCATAGCTGGGTTTTCCAGGGTAACAAACCCGGCTGCCTTGCCTTCGGGATGATAGGCCGCTACGGCTTCGGGTTGGTTATCAATTATCCAGTTTTGAGGAAACTTAATGTAGAAATTAATATCGGGATGCATAAATACGTTGCCATCCACTACACCGGTGGCCGGGCTGGAGCCAAATTGAACCTTATCAAACTCCATTAAAAAATTAGAAGAAACAGGAGCCTCTTTGGCTACCGATACGTTGGCTGCCTGTTTTAAAATATTTTGGTTTCTATCCGGAGTGTAGGGGTGGTCAGAAAAATAACTTTTCTCTTCCTTTTGTCCTGTTAAGGCCTCAATGGCTGTATTCATACGGGTTAGTACCTTAGGTAGTTGAGTGGGGTCGTACCCTGTTTTGGCCGCTAATTTCACCCCTTCATCATCGGCTTCGGTTTCAAATTTTCGACTGTATGATGCAAAAATTAAAGAGTTGGTTGCTTTGATTGGGGCGTTTACCAACCTTCCGATATCTTTATTAATAACTCCCAATAAGTTACCGGGAATTTCGAGAATTTTAGGCAGGATACTTTTTTTAGCCTGCCTAATGGTATGGCGGTTATTGGAGTGGATAATCTCATGCCCCAGCACACAGGCCAGTTCGTCTTCTGTTTCGAGCAAAGGAATAATTCCGGTGGTTATGTAAATATACCCACCGGGCAAAGCAAAGGCATTGGGCGACACATCAGGAACAATTTTAAATTGGTATTGAAAAAGTGGATTTTCGAGGTTGGACACTAGTTTTTGACCCAGCGCATCAAGATAGGCATTCATTTTAGCGTTGGCATAAATACCCATTTCGGTTTCTACCGTATGGGCATTTTCAGCTCCAATTTGTTTATCAATTTCAACCTTTTGCCCCAGTGTGCCCAATGGGTTAAAGGTGGCGAAAACAAGTACTATTAGTACATACTTTTTCATTTTACTTTGGGTTTATATCTATAAAATTTTACACCTATCTTAAGCATTTATAGCTTTCAGAAAAATGTATTACTTGTTTTTAATCAAATGTAAAGAAAATGGCGGCAATCAAAGCGTGCCCCTGCTACTTTATTTTAGCTTGAATTAGTTTTTTTAATTGAATTCCGTCTGCATCACCAGAAGCCAACATTAACCCGTTTTGAATGGTGGTGTTTGCTTGCTTATAATTGCCTTGTATATAGTACAAATTGGCTAAATTATAGAATGCCCGGTAATTTAATGAATCCAGGCGGATGGCTTTGCGCAGGCTTTCAATGGCCTTATTTGCTTGTCCCATTTCGTACAATAGTAAACCTTGCAGGTAATACGCCCGACCAAATTCCGGCTCAATTTTAAGTAATGTAGTAAGTGTAGTAAGCGCTAACTGGTTTTGGCCTATAGTGCTATAAGCAGTTGCTAAGTTGGTATATACCGGAGTAAGCAGTGAGTCCATCTTTAGCGCCATTTCATATTCATTAATAGCCTTTTGCAGGTTTTGTTGCTTAAAATAATAGTCTCCTAATTGCAGCCTGCCCAATGGAAAATCTGCATTGGCTCGCATCATTTCTTCCAGTTCCAAGCGGCTCGCCTGTGCTTTACTGTGCTCAACAGGGGCTAACTTAGTTAAATCGAGCTCTGCGATAAGTTGAGCAGCTCCTATGCGTACTAATTTGGTTTCGTCTTCCATATATTCAAGCGCAACGGCCAACTTTTTTTTGAGTGGATACCGTTGAAATTTAGCCAGAGCATGATAGCGTACCAGTGCAGCGCTATCGGTTAAGGCTGTTAATAACATATCAAATTCGGCCTTTTCGCTATGTAATGGATAATACTCGATGGCTGTTGCCCTGGCAATGGCCGGGTAGTTCATATTGGTAATAAATTGCAACACTTCTTTTTTTGTGTCTTCGTTATAAGGAGGATTTGCTGCTACCAATAAGTGGTTTGAAAAATGATTGGCTCTTTGGGTGCCATATTTTTCATTAACCCATTGGGTCGCCCATTGGGCTGATTTATCCTCATGGCAACTTGTGCATGCATTAGGTGTATTAAATGTAACGCTTTGGTCGGGCCGGGGCACCCTAAAGCTATGATCTCTTCTCACATCGTTGCCCATATACACCTTAGTAGGCATGTGGCAACTTACACACTTAGTAGATTCACCAGTACCGCTATGGAAATGATGTTGCTTACTATCGTAGGATGTTTTATGGCATTGAAGGCACAAGGTATTCCCTCGTAATTTTACCTTTGTTGTGTGCACATTATGGCAATCAGAACATGTAACGCCCTTAGCAAACATTTTACTTTGCACAAATGAACCTACCACAAAATCTTCTTCCTTTATTTGTCCATCAGTATAATAATATTGGTTATTAATAGTTTGCAACATAAACTGGTCGTCAAAGGCAACGCCCGGTTTCATTACTTCGGTTAGTTTTACCCGCCTGGCATGGCACCCTGCGCATTGGTTAAGCTGTTTTACTTGCGAATTGCCCACCGATTTAATTTGAGGGTCACCCGTTGGTTTTTCCTTAGAAGCCCAGTTTAAATGCCCACCGGCCGGGCCGTGGCAAGCTTCGCAACTTACTGTTTCATTAGCATAGGTAGTTGCAAAAGCATCTTTGGGCAGGTTATAGTTTTTTTTTAAGTTGGTAGAATGGCACTCGGCACACATGGTATTCCAGCGTTGCCCTCCTTTCGTCCAGTGTAGCCAGTCGTCCTGGGGTATTTTTTGACCCGCATATTGGTTGAACCATTCGTTATTTTTTGTATCCCATGAGGCACGCAAAACCTGGTATTTTCCATCAGGAAATTTAATTAAGTATTGTTGTAATGGTTCAAAACCAAAGGTATGAGCAACTTTATACTCCTCCTCTTTACCGGGCTTGCCCGTTTTTACATAATAATTTGAATCTTTGGTAAAGAAAAAATAATTTTCTCCATCGGCAGTAAAAGTGGCGTTATCAAAATCGCCTAACACCGTAGTATCATTTGGCAATTTCATGGCCCAATCATGGTGCGAGCCTTTCCAATCGGTATAGGCTTGTTGGTGGCATTGAATACAGGCGGCTTCGCCTATGTATTGGTTGGGCTGATAGACCTGCACTTCACTTTCGTGTGTAGTTGGGGCATTACAACTTATACCCAATAGTATAAGGGAAAAATTCAGGTATTTCATACAAGACATAAATTACCAAAACTAAGCCTTAGCAAGCACAATAGGGTGTAAAAAGGGAGTTAATTGGGTTTTGAAAAATCTTTACATTATCTTTTTAAACCTCAAAATTAAAAATTTAAAAGGCTATGATTTGAAGTATCTTAAATGGGAACCAATCATTTCAACTCATTTCATATAAATTAAGTAACCGACTATCAAAAGCAAAAGGCTCGATAACCTCTACTACTTTTGTGTACTTATGAAGCGGATGAAACGGGTTTAATAACACGTTGTATTCTTGCGTTGCAACAGCCGAAGGTACTTTTAAAAGATAGTGTTCCTTTTTTAACAGAAATTCTTTACCCATAGCTTGCGTGGCCAACTGCTGGCTCACCTGCTTGTTCCATCCGGATGGTAAATCTTGAAATTTATAAGAAAACATCGGAGCAGTATCTCTTATTTTTATTTTAGCCAAACAAACTGTTGTAGTATGTAACAAATGATAGTTATGCACCATGTATTCCAAGGAAGCCAAAGCGATGCTTCCTGCTGTATATACCATGTTTAGCCCCTTTGGGTTCCAGTGGCCACCAAACATACCCGCACCCACTCCCCCCAATTCAAGGATGCATTCTTTCTTAGCAATTCGATAAACGTACATTAAGCCAACACCCCATATTCTAAGCGGCCTATTTCATCCAAAAGCAGCCTAACGCCAAAGCTATTGGTTAAAAAAGATTTAGGCTTTTGCCCCGATAAGGCAATGTTTTCGGTGTTCATCCATTGGTTAAACGAAGCCCCAAACGCTTCATTTCCTCTACGGTACACTTCTTCGATTTCTAAAACCTTTTCGGTAACGGTAGGGTTAAAAATGGATTTTCGCTTGTAGGTATCGATGGAAATAGGAAGAATTGCAATAAGCTCCGAAACCGACAAACCCGAAAGAGCCAGCACTTTTTTGATGTAGGTTTTAGAAATAGAGCGGGAAGACATAGTATAATAGGCCTCTGGCGCATAGGCCCGTGCGGGCTCTTGAAGAAGCTGGCTGGCTATATCTGAATTTGGTTTGGAATAACTCATAACTTGGTGTATTTTTACATTTATTTCACTACTAATTTACACTTTATTTTTAGAATAGCAAGTCTTTCTCAACAATTTAATCGATACTTTTTTAAGCATATTTTTCCAAAATACCATTTCAAAAAATACATCGCTTTTTAAAAAATACTTAAATTCGCCCCTTAAAATAACACCTATGGGAAGAGCCTTTGAATTTAGAAAAGCACGTAAATTAAAGCGGTGGTCGAAAATGGCCAAAACTTTTTCGCGTATCGGTAAAGATATTGTTATAGCCATTAGAGAAGGCGGAGTTGACCCTGATACCAACTCCAAATTAAGAGCGGTGATTCAAAATGCCAAGGCCGCTAATATGCCCAAGGATATCATTGACCGTGCCATT
>JALWRJ010000237.1 GCA_026994125.1 Cyclobacteriaceae bacterium
CCGTTTACAGAAGCAGGTCGCCCCATGGAAAAACTGCTTAACATTATTGCCTCCGATGTAGATACACCGGGCATTAATCCGGCCTCAGGTGGGCACATGGGTTATGTACCGGGTGGGGGCATTTACCCTACGGCACTAGCCGATTATTTGGCTGCCACCACCAACCAGTATGCCGGGGTGTACTTTGCCGGGCCGGGTGCCGTGCAGGTAGAAAATATGGTTATCAGGTGGTTGGCCTCTATTTTGGGCTTTCCCTCAACCGCTTTGGGCAACCTTACTTCGGGTGGCTCTATTGCTAACTTAATTGCTGTGGTAACTGCCCGCGATGCGCATGGCCTTACAGCAAACACCCTGCCTAAGGCGTGTATTTACCTTACCCACCAGGCGCACCATTCGGTACAAAAAGCCCTACGCATAGCTGGCCTGGCCGAAGCACATTGGCGCATCATAGAAACAGACGACCGGTTTAAAATGAATACCCAACAATTGTCTGCAACCATTAAAAACGACCTTGCCCTGGGGCTTAAACCTTTTATGGTGATTGCTTCGGCCGGCACTACCGATACGGGAGCCATTGACCCCTTACAAGAAATAGCTAAAATAGCTAAACAGCATGCGCTATGGTTTCATGTAGATGCGGCTTATGGCGGGTTTTTTATGTTAGTAGATAAAGAGCAATTTAAGTTTAACGGGCTGGCCTCAGCTCACTCTATTACCATTGATCCGCATAAAGGCCTGTTTTTAGCCTATGGCTTAGGGGCGGTTATTATAAAAGATGTGGCAGCTATGAAAAAAAGCCACCATTACCAGGCTAATTATATGCAAGATGTAACCGAACTGGACGAAGAACCATCTCCGGCCGATTTATCACCCGAATTAACCAAACACTTTAGAGGATTAAGACTTTGGTTACCTTTGCAATTATTTGGGGTAGGCGTATTTAGAAAAGCTTTGGAGGAAAAAATAATGCTTTGCAATTACTTTTATCAACAGGTTAAAAAGCTGGGTTTCGAAACAGGGCCAACACCGGAATTATCTATTTGTATTTACCGGTATGTGCAAGGCGTTAATCAGCCCAATTCGTTTAACCAAAAATTGGTAGAGGCGCTGCAAGCTGATGGGCGTATTTTTGTTTCGAGTACTACGCTGGATGGTACCTATTGGATACGGTTGGCTGTTTTAGTATTTAGAACCCACCTGAGCACCATAAACAGCTTCCTTAGCCTGCTAAATCAATACAAAAACGATTTACTGGCAACGGAGCATGACTAAGCAAAAAATACTTTTAATTTTAACGGAGTTTCCGCCCGATTTTGGAGGTATGCAAACCCATGCCGAAGCCTTAGCACAAAGGCTTACTGGCGCCTACACCCTGGAAGTGTGCACCTACAAACCCACCAAATATAAACACGAAGCAGCGTTATACGACCGCCAAGCGGCTTACCCCATACACCGCATACTTAGTCGAATTTCTTTTTATGGAAACATAGGCAAACTCCATACACTTATTATGGGTTTTCAACCCCATATTATTTATAGCAGCACCATTTATTATGGTATATTGCAACAAACCACCGGCATACCGGTAATATGCCGCAGCGTAGGAAACGATATTTTGAGACCCTGGATTATTTACCCTTTTAAGTGGGGAAGCGGTTTGCTTAGCAACCGGTGGTTTGAGCAAGCCTTTGCACGTCTTAAAAAAAACCTCTCGAAACCACCGGTACTTGATAGTATTTTGGTAACAAAACGCAAAGCACTGGCTTTGCAATGTGCCCAAAGTTGTGAGCTGATTTTAGGCAATAGTTGGTTTACACAAAAAACATTTAGTAAGTTAAACGTTAGGCACTGCATTAGTTTGCCCGGTGGTGTAGATAGCCATGCATTTAGCAAGCCGCCACACACACTTAGCCGACAAGAAATAGGCCTACGACCGCATGCTTTTGTGCTGATGACCGCCTGTAGATTTGTGGCCAAGAAAGGGCTTGATTTTTTAATCGATTCCTTTCAGTTGCTAGAACAAAAATACCCTGACTTGCAATTAGCACTTGTAGGGGATGGCCCTTTGTATAAAAAATTAACTAGAAGGGCAAAAAGTAAAAATGTTTTATTTATAGGGAAAAAATCAATTGATGAAATTAAACAATATTATTGGAATAGCAACCTATTTGTACTAAGCAGTAGAGTGATGGAAAATAAAACAACCGGTTACCGGGATGCCGAAACCATGGGTCGGGTATTATGCGAAGCCAATGCAGCAGGAGTACCCGTGTTGGCCTCCAATACCGGTGGGGTAAGTTCTATTATTACGCATGAACACAACGGCCTGCTTTACACCACTGATAATTATGCTGATTTTGAGCAGCAGTTTGCCAGGTTGTATGCCAACCTCACCTTACAACAGCGTTTAGTTGCCAATGGCTTGCAGCGTGCCTCCAGGGAGTTTGACTGGAGTGTTATTTTACAAAAGCATTTTGACGTGTTTGAGGCTCAACTGGCCAAAGAGAAATCCTTGCGATAACGCCCTAAAATATAAGAAGCTATACCTACCTCTTGGCGCCCTTGGCGCCTTCTTAGTGCACTTTGCTGTAAAACAAAAGAGAATAATAAAGTTAAGTTAACTCCCCTTGCACCCTTTTCGGTTTAAGCCGCTTTTGTAATAATGAACATCGAACACCGAATGAAAAGGGACAACCCAAAGCCCAACTAGAGGTAAAAAATATATTGGAGTTGGAGTGTTGAGGGATGAATTTTTCAGAAGACAAGTCTCTTGATGCTCTTTGCGTTAAAACCCATTAGTGTAATAATGAACATCGAACACCGAATTTCGAATGAGGAAGTAAGAATACCTGTTTTCCATCTATTTCTTTTGACTTACTCCTCCTTATAAATAAACACCTCTGCTTTACCATTGCGAATAAACCCACGGTACATGCCAGGAGTATTAAATTCCATAGCAATATTTCCCTGCCTATCGAGGCAAACAACGCCACCGGAACCCCCCTTTTTTAAGAGCTTTTCCTGAATCACCGCTTGGGCAGCTTCTTGTAGGCTTACCTGTTGGTATTTCATGCGAGCAGCAATATCGTACGCTACGGCATTGCGAATAAAATACTCCCCATGGCCGGTTGCGGATACCCCACAGGTAGCATTTTCGGCAAAAGTGCCCGCACCTATAATAGGTGAGTCGCCTATCCGTCCAAATCGCTTGTTGGTCATGCCTCCGGTAGAAGTACCCGCAGCAATATTTCCGTCCTTATCTAGTGCCACAGCCCCCACAGTTCCGTATTTCCAATCCTGGTAAGGCAGTACACTGGTGTTTTCTTCTTGTTGAAGCAGTTTTTCTAGCGCCTTTTTCCTGCGTTCGGTGCCAAAATAGCTATTATCCACTATTTCCAGGCCTTGCTCACGGGCAAATTGCTCAGCGCCACGGCCGGCCAACATAACATGCGGTGTGTGTTGCATAACAGCCAATGCTGCTGCTATTGGGCTTTTAATGGTGGTTACACCGGCCACTGCACCGGCCTGTCCACTTCCTCCATCCATTATCGAAGCATCCAGTTCGTTGCGCCCCTCGTGGGTATATACAGCACCAACCCCCGCATTAAACAAGGGCGAGGCCTCTAACACTTGCAGGGTGGCCACAACAACATCCGTGCTTTTAGCTCCTTGTTCCAGCAGAGCATAGCCGGTTTGTAAGGCATCGGTAAGCTTTGCACGGTAAGCCTGCTCAAGTTCCGGGGTCATGTTTTCTTTTAAAATAGTACCGGCTCCCCCATGCAGCACCAACGTAATAGGCCCTAGGGCAGGCTCTTTTACTTTCTTAGATTGAATGGCTTCTTCTTGTTTGGACGATGGTGCACATCTTAAAAGAGCAAAGCTCAATATAATAAATAGAGCCGATAAGTGGTTTTTGTTTGGCATGAGTACTAACATTTTAATAATTATTTGTGCAATAAATAAAATAGGTTGCTTTGAATTATGGCATTAAGTCTTTTTATTCGCAACATAGCATTTTGATAAAGCTTAAATATACAAAAAACGCATTTTTTAACTATTTAAATTCGTATTTATGAGTGAGAACGTAGAAAAAACCCGCTATTCGGAAGCCGAGTTGAAAGAATTTGAAGAAATTATACTGGCTAAGCTGGAACAAGCTGAAAACGAATTAAAAATTCTTAAAGAATCGTTGAGTAAAAGAGACGAATCGGGCACCGATGCTACTTCTACTACTTCAAAAGTATTGGAAGATGGAGCCGACACGGCCGAAAAAGAAAACCTAAACCAGTTGGCTGCACGTCAGCAAAAATTTATTATAAATTTAGAAAACGCTTTAGTACGTATAAAAAACGGCACCTATGGCATTTGCCGTAATACCGGCAAGCTCATTTCTAAAGAGCGCTTACGTGCAGTTCCTCATACCACGCTATCCATCGAAGCTAAGCTAAACGAGCGCAAATAAGGGTGGACTTTTTAGTGCACCATATCGAGGCGCTGATATTTTGTGCTCCGGCTCCCTTAAAAGAAGCCGATATTAAAGCGGCTCTAACCGAAATGTTTGAAACCGATGTGCCGGGCAAAGATATTAGCGAGGCCATTAGCTCGCTTACCAAAAAATATGAACGTGAAGAGTTTTCGTTTGAATTGGTAAAATCGGGTGGGGGCTATCAGTTTTTAACCAAGCCGGCTTACCAGGCAAGTATTGGCATTATGCTAAAGCAGCAAAGCAAACGTAGGCTTTCAACTTCGGCCTTGGAAACGCTTTCTATAATAGCCTACAAACAGCCGGTAACCAAATTAGAAATGGAGCAAATTCGTGGCGTTAACTGCGATTACTCGGTAAACAAACTGCTCGATAAAGGGCTTATCGAAATAAAAGGCAAAGCCGAAACCATTGGCCGCCCGTTACTGTATGGTACCAGCCCACAGTTTATGGACTATTTTGGCATTAACGATATGAGCGAGCTGCCCACCCCCAAAGATTTTACCACCCCCGAAAACGAAATAGGAGAAGCCAGGGAATGATGAAACCAAGTTGGTTTTATGAACCTCATATTTTCTCTTCTCCCGTTTACACACTTCTTCTCACCTCTATACAGTACCTTTGCCGCATGGCAAATCAACCCAGCAATAAGGCTCCCAATACCGGGATACGACTAAACAAATTTATTGCTAATGCAGGCGTATGCTCCAGGCGCGAGGCCGATACCCTAATTGCAGCAGGTAAAATAAAGGTAAACGGCAAAACTGTTACGGAGATGGGCTTTAAAGTAATGTCCGGAAACGAAGTAACCTATAAAGACAAAGTGCTTAAAGGCGAAAAACTGGTGTATGTCCTACTCAACAAGCCCCGCGATTTTATAACCACCACCCACGACCCCCAAGGGCGCAAAACCGTAATGGACTTGGTTAAAACGGCCGCAGACGAACGCATTTTTCCGGTAGGGCGGCTCGACCGCAACACCACCGGCTTGCTGTTACTAACCAACGATGGCGCCTTAACCAAGGTGCTAAGCCATCCCTCATTTAATGTAAAAAAAATTTACAAAGCCACCCTCGATAAACCCTTAACCAAAGCCGATTTTGCAGCATTACAGCAAGGTTTTGAACTGGAAGATGGCCCCGTAACCCTTGACGATATTGCCTATACTTCGGCCAATGGTAAGGAAATTGGTGTAGAAATACACCTGGGCCGTAACCGCATTGTTCGAAGAATGTTTGAACATTTTGGCTACGAAGTAAAGCAACTGGACCGGGTGGTGTTTGCCGGGCTTACCAAAAAAGATCTGCCTCGTGGTAAATGGCGGTATTTATCTCCTAAAGAAATTGGCCTGCTCAAAAAAATGAATAGCGCTAAAGCTAAAAAATTAAGCTAGCCTAGCGTTTATTTTTGGTAGTTACTCCAATGGGTTGCCTACAACCCCCTAACTTTGCGCCTTCATTTAAAGAACAGCTATGATTTCAGCACAAAATATTTCGCTACAATACGGTAAGCGGGTTCTCTTCGAAGAGGTAAACGTAAAATTTGGAGCCGGCAACTGCTACGGAGTAATAGGTGCTAACGGAGCCGGAAAATCAACCTTTTTAAAAATTTTATCAGGAGACATCACCCCCAACAGTGGCACGGTAGTGCTGGAACCCGGCAAGCGCATGGCCGTATTAAAGCAAAACCACTTTGAGTTTGATGAGTACACCGCCCTAAACACTGTGCTAAAAGGCCACACTACCCTGTGGAATATTATTGAAGAAAA
>JALWRJ010000238.1 GCA_026994125.1 Cyclobacteriaceae bacterium
CATATACAAATTACCAAATATGTTAGTTCAAATTCGTACAACGAAAACCCAGTAAAACTGCCCGATGATTTGCCCATGGAGGGCATCGACCATTTAGTTGCTTTTGCCTTTAAAGCGGGGCTTATACAGGCCAAAAACGAAGTTGAGGGAGTTGTTTTTAAAGGAGTAAGTACCGGTTTTGATAGCCTTTCTTTTAAAAAATATATAAAAAGCGGACATTTTTTTACCTTTTCACCCCAAGGCTACACTACCCAAGTGGTAATAAGTGCGTATTTGGCTCGTAAGCTTAATTTGCAGGTTGGTAATAGTATGATAATGCATTTTTTTCAAGAGCCCGTTCGTGTGCGTAAGTTAACTATTGTGGGTATTTACGATACCGGTATGGAGGAATTTGATAAAAACATTATACTGGGCGATATTGGGTTGGCTCGCAGGTTAAATAATTGGGATGCTGCTTATGCCGGTGGTTTTGAGGTGCATGTAAAAAATATAAACCAATTAGAGCAAGTGTATAACCGCCTTAACCAAGCGTATGGCTACGATTACTATATTAAGCTTACCAGTAAAAAGTTTTTGCAGGTTTTTGAATGGCTTTCGTTAATTAATAATAACGTAAATATTTTGCTTTTTATGGTGCTCTTTGTGGCTTCGTTTAACATGATATCCATTATTTTAATTTTAATTTTAGAGCGAACCCCCATGATTGGTACCCTAAAAGCACTAGGGGCTTCGAACCTGCTTATTCGAAAAATATTTGTGTACAATGGATTGCAAATGATTGTAAAAGGACTTGTTATGGGTAATGTATTGGGCTTGGGCTTGGCTTATGTGCAATATACGTTTAAAGTGGTTTCGTTGGACCCTTCTAATTATTACATGCGTTTTGTACCCATTGAGTTTAATTTTTGGATTGTTGTATTGTTAAATGTACTTGTGCTGGGGCTAGTATCGGCTATATTATTATTACCAACACTTTTTATTGCTCGGGTAGAGCCTATTAAAGCTATTCGGTTTGATTAAAATAGCTTTATTTTAGAATAATTAGTTAGTTTTGAAGTTAATAGTTTTTATAAAGATACTGCTAAAACTGTTAGCTTAAATTTCGTAAATAAGAACTGCAATATGTATTATTGTGCTTTTCTTTTGTAGCGAAGCATTAAAAAGTTGAATTAAGGTACCCAATGAAACACATATTTATCCTGTTACTTTTGCCCGTAGTATTGTTAACCTCGCCCGCAATTGCGCAGGAGCCTGTTACTAAAATGCAATCGCTATACATTTACAACTTTATTAAAAATATTAGGTGGCGCAATGTAGATACAAAATACATTGTGGGGGTGTATGGAGATGAAAAAAGGGCAAATGAAATAAATACAATTATTGGTATTAGAAAATTTGCGGGTAAAGACATTGAAGTAAAAACTGTTAAATCGCCTACCGAAGCAGCGTCTTGTCATATTGTATTTGTTCCGGCTGCCTATAAAGGTATGGTTAAAAAATTGGCCATTCCTTCGGTGGCTAAAAACACGTTGATTGTTTCGGAAGAAGGGGGTATTGAAAGTGGTGCTTCCATTGCTTTTTTAATTGACAACTCCAAATTAAAGTTTAAAGTAAACGAACAAGTGTGTAAAACTTCTGGTTTGCTAATTAGTGCTACCTTACTTTCGTTAAGTCAGTAATAAGGGCTCTGCAGGCCCTAACTCATTGTTATTCAATTCGTGCGATAAAATACCTAGGCGGTTTAGGCGCATAAACCGATTAAATTACTCTTTTTTTTAATCCACCTTTGTACTATCCAATCATCTAAAACAATAATATTATGAAAAGGGTAGTAGCAATTTTAATTTTAGCCACATTTGGGTTTAGTACACAGGTTAATGCCCAGGCTAGCATGACCAAAATTCAATCGTTGTACATTTACAACTTTATTAAAAACATTCAGTGGAAAAACGTTACCGATAAATACGTAATTGGTGTGTTTGCCAATGATAAAACAGTAGATGAGATAAACGGTATCTTAGGCATTCGCCAGTTTAATGGAAAAAAAATTGAAGTAAAAAAACTCACTTCAGCTTCGCAGGCATCGAGTTGCCATGTGGTTTTTGTAAGTGCGCAGTATGGCTCGCAAGTTAAAAAAATGAAAGTAGGGGCGAACTTAAAAAACACATTGGTGGTGTCGGAACGTGGCCAAATGAATAACGGAGCGGCTATTTCTTTTGTTCTGGCCAACTCTAAATTAAAGTTTAAAATTAGCGAATCGGCTTGCAATGCTTCGGGCTTGCAGGTAAGCAAAACGCTGATGTCGTTAAGCGTATAGGTTATTTAGTTGTTAATATATTGAGGCACACTTTAAAAGTGTGCCTTTTTTATGCAATATGTTTTATAACCAACGTGGTAGTATTTACGGTTACTTTATTACCAGCGGCCTTGCCAAGCAGGGCTTTGCCTATGGGCGAAACTGCCGAAATAGCAAAAAACACACCTGAACTGGTTTTTAATTTACCCAGGCCTACGCTTAGGTAAAACACACTACTGGAGGTAAATACTAAACTGCCCGGTTCTACCAAGGTACTTTTGCGTTGAGGTAAACCGGCAAGGGTTTGTTTTAATATTTGCGCTTGTTGCAATTGCAGGTTGGCCTTTTCAATTTCTTGCGAAATCATTTCTCGATCTGTTTCGTACTTATCGCCCATGCTACTTTTGGTATGTTCAAAGCCCGATTTTTTACTTTCCAAAATAAGTTTTTGCAAGCGTGCAATTTTATGTTGTACTTCGCTTACACAGCATGTATGTGCTTCGACCTTACTTAGCATAGCCTTATTTTTGCATTTTGGCCCAAGTGTCGCGCAAGCCTATGGTGCGGTTAATAATAAGGTGTTTGCTTGTTGTCTCCTTATCTATGGTAAAATAACCTTGCCGCTCAAATTGAACGGTTTGGCCTATGGTTAAGGTAGCTACCGAAGCTTCTAACTTGGCATTTTTTACAATTTGCAACGAGTTGGGGTTTAAGGCAGTTCTAAAATCTTCCAGGGCAGCCGGGTTATCGTTATTAAAAAGGCGGTCGTACAGTCTAATTTCGGCATCAATGGCCTGGGGTGCACTTACCCAGCTTAGGGTGCCTTTTACTTTTTTGCCCGAAGTATCGTTACCGCTTCGAGTGTTTTCGTAGTACATGGCTTTTATCAGGGTAATGTTGCCTGCTTCGTCTTTATCGTAGCCGGTACACTTAATTATATAAGCGTACTTTAAACGCACTTCCCTGTCGGGGCCTAACCTAAAGAATTTCCTGGGCGAGGGTGGGTTTTCCATAAAATCGGACTGGTCAATGTACAGTTCTCTACTAAAAGGCAGGGGGCGTTTTCCGGCTGTTTCATCGCCCGGGTTATTAACGGCTTCAACCATTTCTACCTTACCTTCGGGGTAGTTTTCGATAACCAGTTTTACCGGGTTTAGTACACCCATTACCCGGTTGGCTGTTTTGTTGAGCTCTTCTCGCACGGCATGCTCCAGCAACGCTACATCAATCACATTGTTTCGTTTGGCTACTCCTACTTTAGCCGAAAAGTTACGGATGGCAGCCGGTGGGTAGCCTCGCCTGCGCATAGCCACCAGGGTGGGCATGCGGGGGTCGTCCCAGCCTGTTACGTGGCCTTCCTCTACCAGGGTAAGTAGTTTGCGTTTGCTGGTTATGGTATAGCTTAAGTTTAGGCGGGCAAACTCGATTTGTCGTGAAGGAAAAATGCCTAATTCTTTTATAAACCATTCGTACAAGGGTCGGTGGTTTTCGAACTCCAGGGTACAGAGCGAGTGTGTTACTTTTTCAATGGAGTCGGACTGCCCATGGGCAAAATCGTACATGGGGTACACATGCCAGGTTGTACCGGTTCGGTGATGTGGCTCGTTTTTTATGCGGTAAATGGCCGGGTCGCGCATAAGCATGTTGGGTGAGGCTAAATCTATTTTAGCGCGCAGCACCTTAGTGCCTTCTGCATGTTTGCCTTCCTTCATTTCGGTAAACAAGGTAAGGTTTTCGGCTATGCTCCGGTTGCGGTTGGGGCTGGGCGTAGCAGGTGTGGAGGGTGTGCCCCGGTCGGCCGTTACTTGTTCAGCGGTACGGTCGTCCACAAACGCTTTACCAGCTTTAATAAGCTGGATAGCCCATTGGTATAATTGCTCAAAATAGTCGGAAGTGTACAGGGTTTTGCCCCAAGAATAGCCCAGCCATTTTATATCGGCCATAATGCCATCTACATAATCTACTTTTTCTTTTTCGGGGTTGGTGTCATCAAACCTTAGGTTACACTTGCCTTTGTATTTTTTTGCCAATTCAAAATTTAAAACTATTGATTTTGCATGACCAATATGTAAAAAACCGTTGGGCTCGGGTGGAAACCGCGTTTGTATAGCACTGTGTTTTCCTGAAGCCAAATCGTCTTCAATTATTTGTTCGATAAAATGCAGGCTTGTTTTGTTTTCTTCTGCGCTCATAAATGCTACGTTCAGGTAATTGCTCCGCAAAATAAACGTAATTTTATGACTTTAATCGTGGTTGAATAACTAATTATGGTGCAATTTTTACGCAGGTAAAATTAAAATCCATCATCCTCCTCATTGGCTGGTGCATTAGCAGGGGTGTCGGCATTTTGAGGAGCCTTGTTTTTATTTTTTTTCTTTTTCTTTTTCTGCTTTTTTTCTTTCTTCTTTCGTTCTTTCTTCTTTTTTTCAGGAGGAGTTTCCTCAGTAACTCTTTCCTCGGTTGTAGGTGCTGTATTTACAGGTTGAGTTATGTCGTAATTGTTGGTAGTAGAGGGCTCGGTAGTGGTTTCTGTAATTTCTTTTTCGGGTGTTTTTTCTTTTTTCTTAAACAGGTTTTTGAAGAAAGCAAAAATGCCTTTTTTCTCTTTCTGTTTGTTCTGTGTGTTCTCTTCGTTATCAGCTAGTTCGTCTTTCCATACCAGTTTTCCCCTAAAATACCAGTTATAGTATTTTTGATCTACATTGTACTGAAAAGTTTGTGCAGCCAAACGTGCACTGTCCAGGGCTGCCGTGTCAACCACATCGGTTTCGGCCAACATAAGCGCATCTCCGGCAAATAAAAGCGAATCTGAAAGTTCGGGGTACACCACGGTCATGGGAACGGTTTTAAGTTCACGGTTGCGCAACCAGTCTTTATTTATGTAGGCAAAAAGACTGGTTTTGGCTACTAAGCCGTTTTTATCGGTGGTGGTGTGGAATACATCTTTTCGGGGTAGCGAATCTTGTGCAAAATAGGTAAACTGTTCGTGTTGGATGTTTTCGTCCAACAAAAAATAACTTTGATAGGCAGGGCAAATTATATCGGCTTTGCAACTGGCCAACAAACTTGCACAAACAATAACAACATACAGGTAACTACCTTTCATAAATCTTGATTGCTCCCAGGATAGCAAACGTCAAAAATAAGGCTTTATTTAAATAAGTTAACGTTTTTTATAGAAATTGACAGCCATTAACAAGTCTAAAATTTAACTTCCGGAGCTTTTTCGGAACCCTTTGCAGCTTCAAAAGCGGGTTTTCGGTTAAACCCAAACATGCCTGCAAATAACGAAGTTGGAAATTTGCGTATGTACATATTGTAGCTTTTTACTATTTCATTATACCTTCTGCGTTCAACTGCTATTCGATTTTCGGTGCCTTCAAGCTGGGCTTGCAACTCCAGGAAATTTTGATTGGCCTTTAAATCGGGGTAGCGTTCAGAAACTGCCAGTAGTTTGGATAAAGCTGATGTAATACCTGTTTGTGCTTGTTGGTATTGCTGTATGGCAGCCGGAGTTATGTTACTGGCATCTATTTTAATGCTGGTGGCCGATGCGCGTGCTTTCATTACAGCTTCTAAGGTTTCCTTTTCGTGGCTGGCATAGCCTTTTACCGTGTTTACCAAATTAGGGATAAGGTCGGCCCTGCGCTGGTATTGAGTTTCTACATTGGCCCATTGGGTAATAACCTCTTCGTCTTTAGCTACCATGGTGTTATACTTCGACATGGCTATAAACCCGGTAACCACAACAACGGCTAGTAGTATCCAAACTGTTTTATTCATAACAATTAATCTTTCAATGGTTATCTATTACGTGCAAGTTACAAAATTATATTTTTTATGCCATATTTTGGCAGAAGTAGCGGTTTCTGTGGGTTATTTAAATCCCGTAAGGCAACCACTGCAGTCCTGCTATCTAA
>JALWRJ010000239.1 GCA_026994125.1 Cyclobacteriaceae bacterium
TTTGTAAAACCATGGTAGGGTTTGTCCAGGGCCAGTCGCTTACTTTGGTGGCTTTTATTCCATTAAACGAAGTTTTGTCTTTACGCATCATACGCAATGGGTAATAAAATATTTCGGAAGTGCCATCAGTGTAAGTTACATATACTTCGATGGGCATGGGCATGGTGCCTTTATTAGACAGGGTTACCTGGGTGGTGGTATCTTTGGTTACTACCTTTTCGATACCGTAATCCACATGGTGTGTTGTGCCAATCCAATCGTTAAAAAACCAAGCAAGTTCAAAGCCGGTTTCTTTTTCTATGATTCTTCTAAAATCGGTTGGGTTGGGGTGTTTAAATTTCCAAGCGTTAAAATAAGCTCTAAACGCCTTTTCAAATTCGGGTTCGCCTACAATGTAGGCAAGCATGGCAGGCACCATAGAGCCCATGGAATAGGCGGCAATACCATAAGCTAAATTGGTGTGGTAGTGGTCGGCATGGGTGGTAAGGGGTTCTTGTTTATTCTTGTTTACCAGGTAACGATAGCCGGCATAGCTGCTTGCTTGTGGGTCGGCCTTGTTACCAGCCAGGTAACTTTTAGTAATGTTAGCTGCATAGGTAGTAAATCCTTCGTCCATCCAGGGGTAAAGACTTTCGTTGCTGGCTAGCACCCCTTGGTACCAGCTATGAAACATTTCGTGAACGGTTACACTTAACAGGCCGGTAAAGCTTCCTCGTCCTAAAATTAAGGTAGCCATGGGGTACTCCATGCCGCCATCGCCACCTTGTATAACACTGTAGTCCGAGTAGGGATATTGGCCAAATCGTTGATTCATAAAGCTAACCATTTTAGGAGCAGTTTCAATTAATTGAGGCCAGGTTTGGCGGGTAATACTATCGGGTTGATAAAAAAAGTGCATCAAAGGGCCTAGAGGTATTTGTACTTGTTGGTGTACATAGTCGGGGTCGGCTGCCCATACAAAGTCGTGCACATTTTCTGCTTTAAAATGCCAGGTTAAATTTTTATTTTTTTTATGCTTTACTGTTTGGCCATTGGGTAAATAACCGTAGCCAATTTCTTCGGGGTTTTGCAATACACCGGTGGCAGCTACAACATATTGCGAGTTTAGGGTAATGTGTACATCAAAATTGCCCCAAACTCCATGAAACTCTCTGGCAACGTAAGGGTTAGCATGCCAACCGGCATAATCGTACTCGCTTAGTTTGGGATACCATTGCGCCATAGAGTACTCGATGCTTTCGCTATTGTTACGGCCGGTACGCCTGATTTGCACAGGTACCTGCCCCTGAAAATGCATGTTTAGGGTAGCGCTTGTACCGGGTAGTAAGGGCTTAGGAAGCACTACTTGCAGTATGGTGCCCGATACGGTAAAGCTGGCATCCTGGCCATCCATGGTAAGGCTGGTGGGGTACAGTTTTCCTGTTTCGCTATCGGTAAGTGTGGCTATTCTGTCGCCTACACGCGAATCGGGGTCTTCAATGTTTCTGGAACGTACATCCATCATACTGCCGGGCTGAAAAGCATTGAGGTAGAGATGGTAATACAGCTTTTGCAGGGTGTCGGGCGAATTATTGGTGTAGATAAGTTTTTGAGTACCTGAAAAAGAGTGGGTTTTTACATCAAAATTAATGTGCATGGTGTAATCTACTTTTTGTTGCCATCGGCTTGTTTGTGCTGCCAAGCTACATGGTGTAAGGATTGCCAGGATTACGTATAATTTTTTCATTGTTATTTTTTTTTGTTTACTTTTACTAAGTATGTTGCATCTTTATGTTTATGCCCACCCAGGTTCGAAAAACCAATGCTCTTTTTATTTATGGTGCTGTTAAATAAGCATTTGGCTAGCTTAAGTTCCTCGATGTTGGGCTGCCAAATTAGCAATTTTTATTGGCTTTAATGCACACTTTTATTCGGTTGGCATATTCATTTGCGAAATTACTTCGTTAATTTCTTCTTCGGTAGAGGCAAGTGCTTTTTTACAGGCTTTAATTAGAGTGCTCGATTCTTTAACAAGTTTCCCTATTTTTTCTATATCCAATTCTTCAGATTGCATTTCTTCGGCTATTTGGTTGAGCCGCTCAAGGGCTTGGTTATAACTAAATTTACTCATAAGTGGTTATTCTCTTTTGCTTGTGTTACGGTGGTAGATAGTTGTTGGGTTTCGGTAATTACCTCAATTTGGTCGCCTTTGGTGGCTCTGGTACCACGAAGCAATTTACCATTTTTATAGGCTAAGGCATAGCCTCTTTTTAATAAATGTTTCGGGTTTAGTAAGTCTATTTTTTGGGTAAGTGATTTGAGCTGGTTGTGTGCTTTATTAAGTTGTAATTGCCCGGTGTGGGCTATTTGCTGTTCTATGTTAGTAAGTTGGTTGTATGCCCGGGTTTGGTTCCATTTTACTAGGTGCACAATTTGCTGTGCTTTGGTGTTAATGGCCGTGTTTTCTTTGCTTATTTTATGATGGCTCAGTAATACAATATCGTTCATTAATTGCTTTATTAGCTCTTTTTCGGCAGTAATATAGTTAGAGGCAATGTTGCTGATGCTGGTGAATAAATCGGTTATTTTATTGTGGAAGGCATTAAAGCCGTACAGGATAAACTCGGCTACAGCTGTTGGGGTTTTTAGTTGGGTGTGCGCCACCCTATCGGCTATGGAGGTGTCGCGTTCGTGCCCAATGCCGGTAAGTACCGGTAGCGGAAATTGCGCCAGATGGCTGCATAGCTCATAGTTGTCAAAGCAGTCGAGGTCGAGTTGCGAGCCACCGCCACGAATAAGCACGACCAATTGGAATTTTTTGGAGGCATGTACTTGATGTAGCGCATGAATAATGCTGTCCGGAGCCGAATTGCCTTGCATGGTAGCAGCAAACAATTGGTAATTAATATGATACCCGTAAGGGTTATGGGTTAATTGATTAATAAAATCCTGATATCCGGCTGCGGTGGCCGAGCTTATGATGGCTACGTTTTGGGGTACAACGGGTAACTCCAGGCTTTTGTTCATATCCATTACACCATCGGATGTAAGTTGCTGGATTACCTGTTGGCGGGCTCGTTCGCGTTCGCCCAGCGTATAGGAGGGGTCAATGTCTTTAATATTTAGACTAAGCCCATAAACCTCATGGAAACTTACTTTGGTATTGGCTAAAATGCGCATGCCTGCTGCCAGTTGGCCGCCCGTAGTGCGTGTAAACCAAGCCGAAATATTACGAAAGGTATAGGCCCAAATGGTAGCGCGAGCTTTGGCTATTACTTTGCCTTCTTCTTTTTGAACCAGTTCCAGGTAGCAATGCCCACTATGGTTTACCTGTAGTTGGGCAATTTCGGCTACTACCCAGTACGAAGGTGCTAAGTGGCCTTCGAGCGTTGTTTTTATTTGTTGGTTGAGTTCGGAAAGGCTGAGTTCTTGCATAGGGCTTATTGAACTTCAAAAATAAGCACATCAACGAATAATATAGGCAACTTAATGAGCTTAACCCCAAAAAATGTCTGATATTTTTACCTGATGGGCAGACCATTCCAAAGGAATTGCTTTACCTGCTGGTAAATGCTAATTTAAGTTTAAAAATCAGCTAAATTTTAAGTTGGTTGGTTACATTAGTTTCTTTTTAGCTTCCCAGATAATAGCCCCAATTAACAATACCCAAGGGGTGCCATGCAAAACTAAATCGAACCAATCCATGAGCTGCATACCGGTGGCTCCTCCCAGTACCCATTTTACTTTTCCTAAAATATGTGGAGGAGCAAAAGGTGCCAGGCCCAAGGTTAAACTGGCTAGTAAAAAGCGAGGTATCAGGCTTGTTTTTTCTTGTGTTGATGTTGTTTTTTTCATTGTTCTTAACTAAAAAAAACATCCTGCATTTAAATTGGCTCTTGCTAGTTGGCTAACCTAAACACAGGATGGTAATATGAAAATCAGTTGTTGTGTATTATAACATAGTTGTGGGGCAAACGTATTCGGTTACCCGCACACCAGCTTCTTTTATAGCGTTAAAACCACCTTTAATATCGATAACATTTTTAATGCCTTTTGATTTAAGTATAGAAGCGGCAATCATTGAACGGTAACCTCCTACACAATGCATGTAGTATTCTTCGTTTTTATCATATTCGTTAATGTTGGAATTGATAAAATCGAGCGGACGGTTTACTACGTTCTCTGCATCAATACGCTCTGAGTAAAATTCTGATGCTTTACGTACATCCACAATATTAATGTTAGCCATCATTTTTACTTTAAGTTCGTTCGGGGTAATAGAAATGATTGAATCGGTTTCAAATCCAGCTTCTTTCCAAGCCTCAATGCCTCCTTTTAGGTAACCAATGGTGTTGTCGTAACCTACTCGTGATAAGCGAGTTACTACTTCTTCTTCACGTCCTTCATCAGCAATAAACAAAATAGGGGCTTCAATATTTTCGATAACTGCACCTACCCAGGGAGCAAAGTTATCATCGATGTTAAAATTATAGCTATTAGGCACAAAAGCATCTTTAAATATTTGCTCGTGGCGGGTATCCAGCACAATAATGCCATCGGTGTTTTCCATTAATTTTTTAAACTCGGTTGGTTCATGGGCTACCAAACCACTGGCCAAAATTTCGGAATAAGGCTTGTTAACGCCTTTGTTTTTGCCGGCATTTTTAGGGAAATACTGAGGAGGTGTTACTAACCCGGTAAGCACTTCTTTAATAAATTCTTCTTTGGTCATGTCGGCACGCAAAGCGTAGTTTACTTCTTTTTGATGTCCCAGGGTATCAAAGGTTTCTTCGCTCATATTTTTACCGCATGCCGATCCGGCACCATGGTTAGGATAAATAATGATATCATCGGGTAATTTCATTAATTTGTTTCGTAGCGAATCAAATAAATGGCCGGCCAGGTCGGCTTGGGTTAAATCGGATTTTACGGCCAGGTCGGGGCGACCTACATCGCCAATAAAGAGGGCATCTCCTGTAAAAACACACTCTTTTTTGCCTTCTTCGTTAATATATACTAAGGATATCGACTCCATGGTGTGGCCGGGTGTATGCATTAATTCTAAGGTTATATCGCCAATTTTGAATTTTTCTCCATCGGTGCCTTCGTGGAAATCGAATTCGGCTTTGGCCGAAGGGCCATACACAATGGTAGCTCCTGTTTTTTTGGCTAAATCGACATGACCCGATACAAAATCGGCATGAAAATGTGTTAAAAAGATATATTTAATTTTTACATCGTAATCTGCCGCCCGTGTTATATAGGGTGTTGTTTCTCTAAGTGGGTCTATTACGGCAGCTTCGCCATTGGAATGTACAAAGTAAGCGGCTTCGGCCAGACAGCCTGTGTATATCTGTTCTACTGACATATTATTGTTTTTTTATAGTGATACATTTTTTGAACTTTGCAAGGATACTAAAAGCTTAATATAATTAATGTGACTCATATTACATAAGACTTTTTAAAATAAAATTTTGTTTTACAAATGCCTTTAGTCTATATATAAGGTATATGGGTGGTAAAAACCAATTAAAATTTATTTGTGATAACATTAATGAAGCTTTGTAAACTTAGGATACTATGTTAATTTGCACCATTAGATGAAACTTTTTTAAGAATACAGTTTGTTAATCACAAAACACAAGAGCTATTAATGTTTTGTGGTCGATGTCACACGATACAAATGGCTAATTAATTTACTTTGTTGTTTAATTTTAAATTTACTACTATGAAAAAAATGATTAATGTAAGCTTAGCCTTACTTTTTGTAGTTACCATAACTTCTTGTGGTAATTCACAATCAAAGAAATCTTCTGAAAACGCTTCCGCTGCTGTACAAGCAAAAACTCAAATAGCTAAAAACGTAGGTACCGATGAGTTTCAGCAAAAAATGAAAGGAGATGTACAGTTAATTGATGTGCGTACACCCGAAGAGGTGGCAGCCGGAGCCATTGAGGGGAGTACTCCTATCGATTTTTACGGCCAAAATTTTCAACAAAATCTGGAAAAATTAGATAAAGAAAAACCCGTGTTGGTGTACTGTGCAGTAGGTGGCCGCAGCGGACAGGCCATGCAACTTATGAAAAAAATGGGCTTTAAGGAGATATATAACCTTTCGGGGGGTATTAGAGCCTGGAAAGCCGAGGGGAAACCGGTAAAGTAAAGAAGACGCAAGATTTTTAGACATTAGACGCTAGACAATAGACAATAGACAATAGACAATAGACATAAGACA
>JALWRJ010000240.1 GCA_026994125.1 Cyclobacteriaceae bacterium
CAATAAAACCCCAAAAAATTAACCAGTGGGCAAATCCGGCATATTTATCGCGCTTAAAAACCGTAGCATTGGTGGCCATAGTAGCAGCAGCTTTGGCAAAACGAGCGATAATATTATTAAAGCGTTCGGCATCTCTACCTTGGCGGTATTTTTTATACCTGCGAAAAAATCCGTAAGCAAATACAGCCATTGATCCCACCGCAATTACATAAAATGCTATTTGTAACAGCGGGGAAAAATTTCGAAATATTTCTCTGGTTTCCATAGGGGTGTTAGGTTAATTGGATAATTGATTAATTAGATAATTGGTTAATTAGATAATTGGTTAAACCGTAAAGGTGCCTGGATTTGGTGGAATTTTGCACCTCTACGGCCTAGTGGGTCGTGCTAAAGTTTTCCGCTAAGTGCAGGGATAAAATCGAACAAATCTTGCACCACTCCATAATGCGCATAATCAAAAATAGGCGCTTTTGGGTCGGTATTAACGGCAATAATTAAATCGGCATCCTTCATACCTTCGATATGCTCGGGTGCACCGCTTATGCCTAAAGCCAGGTATAGCTTTGGTTTAACTTTAAGCCCCGATTTACCCACTTGGCGTGTTTTAGCTAACCATTTGCTATCCACAATGGGGCGGGAGCATGAAATAGCACCACCTAATTTAGCCGCCAATTCTTCGGCCATGGGCAGGTTTTCATCGCTTTGGATACCCCTACCTACACTTACTAATATTTCTTGTTGGGTAATATCTACATCGCCACCTTCGGGTTCGATAAGCTGCTTAAAGGTTACCGATAAACCGCTTACATCTACCGTTGCATTTTCTACAGATGGACTACCATCGGCTTTACCTGCATCGGCAGGAAATGAACCGGCAATAACGGATACAATACACCCATCTCCCGAGGGGGTAGAATCCACATTCATTTTACCACCGTATAACGAGCTAGTAACCGAACTGCCATCATTAGCTATGCCCGAGGCATAGGCAATAAAGGGCAAATTGGCATCAACCGATACGCCACCGGCTATATCCATTCCCATGGAGGTATTGCCTATAAGTACCATTTTAGGGCTATTGGCTTGAACTATCTGTGTAACTGCCTTACAGTAGGCCTGCGGGTTGTATTCGGCCAGGTTGGCATCATCCACATAAATTACTTTATCGGCTGCACCCAATTGACCAGCCAGGCCATCGGCACCATTACCCAGCAATAGTGCAACCAATTCGCCACCGGTAGCTCCTGCAATTTCTTTTCCTTTACCCAGCATTTCAAAGGTTATATCCTCGATATTTCCTTTTAAGTGTTCTACCACTACTATTATTTGATTACTCATTATTTTACTCCTTTTTGGGTTAGAATTTCAATTACTTTAGCTGCTTGATCTTCGGCCGAACCATCAATCATTTCGGCACCGGCACCTGTTTCGGGCTTATACATTTTACTTACTGTAGAACCAGCATCTGCTGCGGCATCACCGGCAGCTACTTCTTCAATCGTAGAACTTTTTTGTGCTCTACGCACTTTAGCAACGGGAACATAACGGGGTGTTTCGCGTGCAGCCTGAATGCCCAAAACTACGGGAGTGGCTGCTTCAAATTCAGCTACCATTCCAGCTCCATATTCTTTTTGCACGGTAACACTTCCTCCCGATGCTTGCACTCCGGTAACAACACTTACATGGCTATTGCCCAGGTAATGCGCCAAAATAACGGCCAACTGTCCATCCCGATCATCCACCGATTGTACGCCTGTCATTACCAGGTCGTAATCCATTCCCTGGATGGCATTGGCCAGAGCTTTGGCGGCTTGGTGGGTACTATTACCCGTTGCACCCGTTACTTTTACCAGGCGATCGGCACCTTTGGCAGCAGCCGCATACAGGGCCTTATCAATGTCATCTCCATCTAATGCAATGGCTGTTACATTCGCACCGCTTTCATCTTTCATAAGCAAAGCTTCTTCTAAAGCGTGGTCATCAAACTCATTAAGTTTCATTTTGAGCCACTCACGGTCTAAATCAGTGCCATCAGCATTTATTTCCAGTTCTTCCACCAGATCAGGCACTTGTTTTATAGGTACTATAATGTTCATAAGAATTATATTAAAAGGTTATGTTTAATTTATTAAAATTTCGTCCAACGCCAATTCCTTCCTTATTTGCACCACATCGTTAGAAGCAGGCCTAAAAGGAAAATCGCGGTATTGCTCGCTGGGTTTATAACTACCATAGGGGCGGGTACATCCCACTTCGCCATCAGGCCCCGGGCAGCCATCGGTCATAAACGGAATACCTTCGTCTAAATGATTTATTACATCGTTTATTTTTTCTTCGGTTACCCGTAAACTCACCAAATTACCGGCTTCATCGTACGAAAGCGCATCAGGTTTTAAATCGTATTTTTCAATTAAATGCTTAATAAGTTGAATGCGTCTCCACCGCTTAATGTCGGCTTTTTTCCAATTGCCCATACGCGAATCAGGCTCGGGGTTAAATGAAAACAAGTAAGGAAAGATTTGGTTTTCGAATAAATGAAAGAAGATATCCATCATGTCTTTATCTGATTCACCCAGGCCTACCACGGTATGAATATTCACCTTCCAGGGACCAAAAATTTCGCGCGACAGATTAATAATATCCCAGTAATTATCCCATTTAAGTGACCCATTGGGCACATCGGTTCGGTGTTGACGAAATACTTTTTCGGTTACAGCATCAAGACCTACACCAATCATATCCACCCCTAAATCTTTGTATTCTTGCAATTTTTCACGATTGAGCACCGGAGGAGCGCAAAGAATTGAGATGGGCGTGTCGGTTTTGGCCACCAATTTTTTAGTAATTTCAATGGTATCGGCATGGGAGCTACCATGGGTTACCTGTGAAATGCACAAGCGAGTCATTTTATTGGCATATTGAGCCATTCTGTCTACTACTTCATCGGTTTCAACCAGAGGCCACTCCACCCTAATAAAGGATTTGTCTTCGTAATCGCCAGGGCGGGTACGTGCCAGCCCACAATAACCGCAATCGGCCAAGCATCCGTTATCATAATTGAGAAGGATATTGATGCCACCAAATTCAAAATCTCGTGTAAAACGACCGGAGCGCATACGCAAAGCCATAGCGCTAGCTGCACTAATGCGTACATAATCCGGGCTTAGTTTCTTTTTTTCATCTTCGGGTACTAAGGTTTCTAAAGGTATCATAGGTTTAATTTTCTACTAATTGTGGGTTGTTATGTTCAATTTTAGGGTAGTAACAAGAGCCTTTATAGGTATAGCGCTCGGCTGCCATGGCACGTTGTGCAGCCAGCCATATAGCTTCGGATACTACAACCGGCACCAAACCAATAGCTGATGCCAGGCTGGGCGATGCCGCAAATACTTTTTCTACCGCACGGTCAATTACTTTTTTATCGAGTGGTGCCCATTTTAGCTCTGTTTCAATTTGGGTAAATAGCTCGGCTTGCTCAAAAAAATCGCCTGTTATCAGTACGCTCTTAATTACTTCGCCTTTAAGCCCTATGTAGGTGCGCATAAGGCCAGCCGGTGTTTTTTTCAGGCTCATGCCTGTCATATCTTTTTGGGGAGAATTTTGAAACAACCAGGCTTCGGTTAAGTAACGGGATTGTTCTAACTTTTGAATAGCGTGTTTTTCGGCTGCTTGGAAAGGCCGATGGTGGAAGGTGGCCTCAAACGCTTCGGCAAAGCTTTCTTTAACTAGCTGTGTTACCTCTTGCATACTTACGGGGTGTCCTATTTCGCGATTAATGGTTGTTATACGTTGCTCAATGGAGGCTATCTTCTTTTTATCGGCATATTTTTGAATGGGGATTTTAAGCACTTCGAGCATTTGGCTGGTATCTAACTCTACCAATAAACTGGTATGAAACTGAATTGCTCCGGAGGCATCGACATGAACTCCTAACCCGGCAATTTTTTTACCATTTACCTCTAAATCGTTTTTACCTCTAAAGGAGGCATTGATACCCAGCTTTAGCAAAGCGTCAATAACCGGTTGTGCAAACAGGAGGTACAACTCGCTGATATGCTCCCAAGGATAAGTTTGAGCAGAGGTCGCCAGGCAAATACCCAGCTGGCCACTACCCATTAAAATGGCTCCTCCACCGGTAAGCCTGCGGCCCACCTCAAACCCTTTACGGTTACATGCCTCAACATCAATTTCGGCTGCTAGATCCTGAAACCGGCCGGCCAGCACAGCATAATCCTTGTAATTATAAAGCCGCAAGGTGGTGGCATAAGGTGCCTTGCCCGATTGGTGGTACTGCATGAGGTACTCATCGGCAGCCAGCCCGTAGGAAGCCGTGGTGTTGTGTTCGTTTATGTAGCGAAAGGTTGTCAATTTGTAATGTTCAATTGTTAATGTTTAATGTGTAATGTGTAATGTGTAATGTGTAATGTGTAATGTTTATGTGTAATTGTTCATTGTTCAATCAATACCACAGGAGCAAGAGTTTTCGTAATAACTGGGTATAAGGCCTTTTGATTTAGCAAAATCAATTACTCCTTCGGCCGGGTAGGCAATGCCGTTAAGGCCGGCTTCGACCGCTGCAACATCTACCACTTTTTTATACTCCCCACCTGGGCGCGCACAGCCCACCAAAATATTTGAGTTGGGCATAGCCAGCCTGGCTTTTTGAAAAAACTCAGCAACCTCTTCGGTAGCCGGTGGCTCTACATCTTTCATAGGGGTATCGTGCATAGGCGTAAGTATTACAATAATTAATGCATGTACAGGATACTTTTTAATCATTTCCAAAGCTGCATACTCGCCTAAAAATTTGCCATAATGCAGGCCTAATATAATGTGAGGCCTAATACTAAGGCCATGGCGTGTTAGGCGTTCGAGGGTAGCATCAAAATCGGCCACGGTGGTGTTCATGTGGTACACCTGCTCTATGGTTTCCTGCGCCCCAATTATATCAAGCGCTACCCCATCTACACCGGCATCGGCTAGTCCTTGTGCCATTTCTTCGCTTACCAATCCGGTATGCATAATTATTTTTAAGCCTAATTCACTTTTTATCCGCTTAATGTCTTCGATGTGCTTCATAAATGGCACTTGCCCGTTTTTCATAGAGCCTCCGCTAATCAATACCGATTCGGTACCTTGTTCTTTCATTTTACGGCACATTTCAAATAAGCCCTCCTTTAGGTTAAGAGGAATCATTGGATCCAAAATCTTGGTGTCGCAATGGTCGCAATCAAGTGCACAAGCGCTACCGGTTATGCTAATGGGTAAAAAGGCGTTAGGTTTTTTCTGCTCAAACTCAGGGATATTATACGACTTTAAGCCGGGTGCATAAAATTTTATGTCATCACAAAAATTGGCTTTGCGCACAGCAAAGGCCTGATGTTGTAAATTTTGTTCGGCTACTATTGTGCTATCCATCCTTTATCTTCAAATTTTTTAAGTTCGTTTTTAAACCACTCCACAATATTCTCTTCACCAATAATCAGGTCAAGCACTTCGTTTTCGGCATTGGTTAACTCCATTTCCAACAACCAGCCTTCGTTGTAGGGGTCGTAGTTAATTAGTCTAGGATTTTCAACCACTGCTTGATTTATTTTGATGATTTTACCTGATAAAGGAGCTTTTAAAGGGCCAACATGCTTTTCGGCTTCAATACTGCCAAACGATTCGCCCCTTGCAAACGTTTTTCCTGCGCCATTCATTTGCACCGCTACAAAGGCCCCACTGGTTTCCTGTATAAGCGGACTCATGCCAATACGGGCTTTGTTGCCTTCTATTTTAACCCAATAGTGTTCTCTGGCATCGTAGAACAAGCGGGTATCTACATCGTATTTATCTATTTTCATCATATTTTTTATATCAATAGTTACTAATAAGCCACTTGGCTGTAACAGATTCCGGAACAAGTCTGGAATGACGGTTCTTTTGGAGTAACGATTGGGTTATCCCATTGCCTCCACAATAAGTTCGGCTATATCTTTAACAGCAAGTTTACCTTCATTACCGGTTGATTTAACCGCATCTTCGAAACGCGACACCTCGTAGGGGCAACAAACTACCAATACATCGGCACCGGTTTCAACGGCTTCGCGTACCCTGTTTTCACTAAGGCGTTCGTTTACGTGGTCGGACATAAAGCCATCGAGCCACATACCACCTCCACCACCACCGCAAC
>JALWRJ010000241.1 GCA_026994125.1 Cyclobacteriaceae bacterium
GCGCTACCTGGTGTTTTTTATTCAAATGTTACTGGCTGGTGCTTACCTGGCTCCTTACATTCCAACACAAGTGTTGGCCGGCTGTATAACTTTTATGTTTTTAGCCAAAACACTGGTGCCTAAGCCAGGGCATTTGGGTGCTTTGGGTATTCGTGGGGCTTCAATTATTTTTTATTTACATTGGGCTGGGTTTCAACCGGCCGGGGTGGTGTTGGCATCTGTGGTGGTTTGGGCTATTAATTTGGCCATACCTTCCTTAATTGGTTTGATTTATATTAACAAATTAAATTTTAAAACCGTACGCAATTAATGTGGAGCTGGATTTTTGCTATTTTAATATTAACCTATTGTTTAGGTGTTATTTACTTATGGCTGGGGTGGGAACAACTGCCCATTACCCTGGTTGCTGATGAAACCACCCCTAAAGTAACGGTACTTATACCTGTGCGCAACGAGGCACCACATATCCAGGCATTATTAATGGATATTAGCCGCCAAAATTATGCAGGTGATATCGAAATTTTGGTTATTGATGACCACTCAACAGATAATACAGCAGCCATTGTAACTGCTTTGCTTGGCAAAATCCCCAACCTTACCCTACTACCTTTAGCAGTAGGCCGTGAAGGTAAAAAAGCAGCCATTACCCAAGGGGTAAGCGAGGCCGGGGGAACCATTGTGCTTACCACAGATGGAGATTGCCGGGTAGCTAAAGGCTGGGTAGCAGCCATGCTGGGCGTGTTTAAAGAGGACGTGCATTTGGTAAGCGGGCCGGTAAAATTTACTGGTAGCAGAGTATGGAATAAAATGCTGCAATTAGAATTTAGTGCACTCATAGCCAGTGGGGCGGCCTTTATTGGCTTAGGAAAGCCGGTAATGGCCAATGGAGCAAATCTGGCTTTTCGGAAACAAACCTTTTTGAATGTACATGGCTTTGAAGGCAATGAAAATACCGCTTCGGGCGATGATGTTTTTTTGTTGCACAAAATCCTGGATACATATGGTGGGGGCATTGCCTTTGCCAAAAACACCGAAGCCATGGTGCGTACGCAGCCCCCAGGTAGCTTTTTAACTTTTATCCAACAGCGAGTGCGTTGGGCCGGTAAATGGCGTGCGTACACGCAACTTTTTACGCAGCTTGTCGCGCTTGGGGTAGCCTTGGTTTCAATTACGGTTTTAGTGGCTTTTTTCTATGTGTTAAGCCATTGTATTTCCCCATTTCTTTATGTTAATTTGCTGGTGGTAAAAGCCTTTTTCGACTACCTTTTTTTGCGTGCCTTTGCCCGTTTTTGGGGCGATAAGGTTAACCTGCTCCGGGTACTGATTTTGCAAATTATTCATCCGGTGTATGTGGTTTTTACAGCTTTTTTCTCGCTTCAAAAAAAATATGTTTGGAAAGGACGAAAGGTAAAAAGTTAATGTGGATAAGCCTGTCTGTTTTTTATTCATTTTAGTAAATATCACTATCTTGCATTCTCTATAAAACCTTTACAACCCCCATGGCTGAAAAAGCTACTGCATCTGTTACAGATTTCGAAAAAAAATTCCTTTTAAAACAAATGGAGTTAGATGCCTTGCTGGAAGTTACGCAAGCCATTAACAGTAATATGTCGGAGGCCAATTTGTACAAAATATACGAATTTACAGTGCGTACAAACCGACAAATTAAGCAGTTGGTACTTATTGTAAACGATGGTGGAGACTGGGAGGAGAAGGTGGTGTATGGCGTTGATAAACTGGATGACTTGCTGCTTGACAAGCAATTTTTTAGTATTGAAGAAATTACGCCTATCCCTAATCCTTCAACCCTGTTAGGCTTTGAGCAAGCTATTCCCGTTAAGCATAAAGAGGCAATGCTGGCCTTGGTGCTGGTAGCTAAAACACCTGAAAGTGATGAGGTAAACTATACATTTTTACAGGCCATTAGCAACCTTATTATTGTAGCTATCGAAAACAAACGGTTGGCTCGGGCACAACTCCAGGAGGAATCTTTTAGAAAAGAGTTGGAAATTGCCAAAGGGGTTCAAAAAATGCTATTTCCTGAAAAATTACCTCATGGCCCCCGGTTAAAAATGCAGGCCAGTTACCTGCCCCACCATTCCATTGGAGGCGATTATTATGATTACATCCCCATTAACGCTAATCAATTTTTAATTTGCATAGCCGATGTATCGGGTAAAGGTATTCCGGCCGCCATTATGATGTCTAATTTTCAGGCTTCGCTACACACTATACTAAGGCAAACAGCCAACCTAACCGAAATTGTAGAAGCACTAAATTTTCAGATTATAGAAAGCGCAGGGGGCGATCAGTTTATTACCTTTTTTGGTGCTATTTACGACCATAAGTTAAATACCCTGGTGTATGTAAATTCGGGTCATAATCCTCCTTACCTAATAGATGATACAGGTACCATGACAACCCTCACCCAAGGCAGCACGGTGTTAGGCGGTTTTGATGAGTTGCCTTTTATTAATGAAGGCTTTATTGATAATTTAAGCGGATTTACTTTGTTTGCCTATACCGATGGGCTTACGGAAACGGAAAACCCGAAAGGTGAGCAAATGGGAAATGAACCGATTGAGCAGTATATATTGGAAAATTACCACAAGCCGTTGGAGCAAATACATAACGATGTGTTGGCCATGGTAGATAATTTTAGACAGCAAGAGCCACACCACGATGATATTACCCTGTTATCCTGTAAAGTAGAGCCCCAAAAGTGATGCTTCATAAAATTCCCCGTTGGTTTCAGAAGTTGTTCCCCGGCTATGTTTGGCAAATCAATAAACCCGAAAAACATATTTACCTTAGCTTTGACGATGGCCCGGTGCCCGAAGTAACCGATTGGGTATTGGAACAACTACATACTTATCAAGCCAAAGCCAGCTTTTTTATGGTAGGCCAAAATATACAACGAAACCCGCAGGTATTTAGCCGGGTTAAAGCAGCCGGCCATACGTTGGGTAACCATACGCACCAACATGTTAAAGGTTGGGGTACAGCTACTGCGCCTTACCTGGCTAATGTAGCAGCGTGCAGCCGTGTTATGCAGAATGTTGGAGGAGAAAAACCTGCTTTATTTCGTCCTCCGTATGGGCGTATTTTTCCGGCTCAGGCTCGCGAGCTTAGAAAACACTACGATATTGTAATGTGGAGTGTGCTCTCGGCCGATTATAATGCCCGCCTTGCACCGGAAATATGCCTGCAAAATACCATTAAAGCCACACATCCCGGAGCCATTGTGGTTTTTCATGACAGCCAAAAGGCTAAAAAAAACCTGGAGTATGTACTGCCTCGTTACTTGGCACATTTTTCGAACCTGGGCTACACCTTTAAAGCTTTGTGATGCTATTAACTATTACCATTTTTGTTTGGAGTGTTGCTTTTTTAACCGATGTGGCGTTGGTAGTGTTTTGGCAACTGGCTTATAAAAACCCAAGGCCTTTGGTTCGTAAATGGCCAACTGTAGATGTACTTATTGCTGCCCGAAACGAAGAAGATTACCTACCTGCCTGCTTGCAAGCATTAACCCAGGTGGACTATCCCAAAGATAAGCTTACCATTTGGGTAGGCGATGACAACTCTACTGATAATACCTGGCAAATAATTGAGCGATTTGCTCATATGCATCCTTTTATAAAAGGAGTAAAAATTACCGATACTAACCCGAACATAAACGGAAAGGCGCATGTGTTATCCCGGTTGGCAGGGCACAGCCAGGCTACCTGGATGTTTTTTACCGATGCCGATATACAGGTGCCCGATACCTGGATAAAGGCTATGCTGCAAGGAGCTAAAGCAAAGCAGGCCTCCTTGGTTACAGGAACTTCGTTGGTTCAAGGGAGTAGTTGGCTGGCACATACCCAGCGGTTAGAATGGCTAAATGCCACCGCCATGCTTAAGTTAATTTCCGATTTGGGTGTGCCGGTGGCTTCTATGGGCAATAATATGGCCCTTAAACGTACTGCCTACCAAGCCATAGGCGGGTTTGAAAGCCTGCCTTTTTCAGTTACCGAAGACCTGGAACTATTTAAAGCTGTAAAAAAGAAGTTTACTACTGTAAATCTATTTAATGCCGAATTACTAAATAAAAGTGAGGCGCAACCCGGCTTGTTGCCTTTGCTTAAACAACGAAAACGTTGGATGCGAGGTGCTTTTGAACTCCCCTGGCAATTGCTTGGTTTATTGGTAATTCAGGTAATGTATTTTCCGGCTATAGTAGTTGTTGGCATAATTAACCCGCCCTTGGGGCTAAGCCTTTGGTTGACCAAATGGGTAACAAAATTTACTTTTCAACAGTTATCGGCTAAAAAAATAAAGGAGAACATTTCAATATTCCATAGCTTTGCAACCGAAGGATTTACTATGTTTTTTTCGATGGCCTCCTTGCTCTACTATTTTTGGCCGGGTAAGGTAGCATGGAAAGGAAGAACATATTAACCCAATAACTAAAACGGGTAAAATACTATGATTGCAATTAAATTATTTGGCGTAATGCGCGATATTGTTGGTAAACCCATGCTGGACATAGACGAGCAAGTAACTACAGTAGCTGCATTAAAAGAAGTGGTAGAACAAAAATACCCAAAGGCAAAGGCATTAAATTCATTATTGGTAGCTGTAAATAGCGAGTATGCTGCCGATGAACAAACCATTACAGCTACCGATGAAGTAGCCTTAATTCCACCTGTAAGTGGGGGATAGCTAATTTATTTTAGATGGACTATTCAATACAAATTACCGAAAAACCCTTAGTGCCTGAGGTGGCCATACAGGCAGTGTCAACACCCAACGCTGGAGCTGTTAATGTGTTTGTGGGCACAGTACGCAATGCTACAAGCGGAAAAAAAGTGGTGCAACTGGAATTTGAAGCCTATGAGCCCATGGCTACCAAAGAACTTGTCAAAATAGTGGAACAGGCGTTTAGGCAATGGCCCTTGCAAAAAGTGGTGGTGTGCCACAGAACAGGAGTGCTTGCTATAGGCGAAGTGCCCGTGGTAATTGCGGTGGCTACAGCTCACCGAAAGGCCGGCTTTCAAGCCTGCGAGTTTATTATTGATACCCTAAAACAAACGGTGCCTATTTGGAAAAAAGAAAAATATGAAGATGGCGAAGTATGGGTAGCGGCTCATCCTTAAAAAAAATGAAGCCATCTTAACAGAATTTAAAAAAATAAATACTAATCTTGCACAAGCATTACGCAAAAAATAACTAATGACAAACAACAATATCCATACAGGAATTATGATGAACATCGCCATGATGATGTGCGCATTTTATGGTGTGGATAGGTAAAATATGTAATAAAAAAATATAAAAAAGCCTCTCCACACGTTGGAGAGGCTTTTTTATATAACTTAAACTAATTAACAAAATGCAAAAAATCGGGCTACTCACCGCAGCTATTATGGGCTATATTATTATGTGTATGCAACATGCCATACCCGGGAAAGCTGTACATCTTTAAAAAATAAAAACACCTACAAAAAAGCTTTCCTATACCGGGAGAGCTTTTTTTATACCCTTTCACTTTAAACAACTATACCTATGAACCAACAACAAACCGTAAAAGAAATTTCAGTACATCAGTTGGCCGATTGGCAAAAATACCACAGGCCTTTTCAGCTAATTGATGTGCGTGAAGCCTATGAAAAACGCGTGGCCGATATTGGAGGCAAGCTTATTCCTTTAGAACAAATCTATTTTCACCTGGCCGAGTTTGCACACGACAAGCCGGTAGTAATTTATTGCCGCAGCGGCCGCAGAAGTGCCCTGGCGGTGGCTCAGTTGCAGCAAACTACCGGCAGGTCTAATTTCTACAACCTGCAAGGAGGCATCTTAGCCTGGGCAGCCCACATTGATACTACACTATCGCTTGAACTATAAGTATAAAAACTCATGAATTTGCATTTTGAAACACAAGCTATAAGAACGCAAATGGAACAAACTCCACAGCGCGAGCATTCTTCGCCTTTGTATCTAACCAGTAGTTTTACTTATGATTCGGCACAACAGGGTGCAGATTTGTTTAGTGGCGAGAACCAAGGTAATTTATACAGCAGGTTTTCTAACCCAAATACCGATGAGCTTGCCCGCAAGCTGGCATTGCTAGAGCACACCGAAGC
>JALWRJ010000242.1 GCA_026994125.1 Cyclobacteriaceae bacterium
TAGATTACAGCCATATAAAGGAACTTATTGATTTTGGAGATGAATCGCTGGTAAGAATTAAACTGCTTACCGATTTTAGAGGCTTTGCTTCTAAAAATATTGAGTTACACCGATACGAACATATTCCTGTACTAAGTGTAAACTCCACTCCTTTGGACGACTGGAAAAACAGAGCTGTAAAAAGGGTATTTGATATTACCTTTTCCTTATTTGTCTTGATCTTTATTTTTTCATGGCTATATCCAATAATTGCGTTATTAATTAAAATAGATTCTAAAGGCCCTATTTTATTTAAGCAAAAAAGAACAGGTTTAAATAACGATGATTTTTATTGTTATAAGTTTCGTACAATGAAGGTAAACAGCGAATCTGACGTTAAACAAGCAACCAAAGATGATTCTAGAATCACTAAACTGGGTAGATTCTTACGTAAATCAAGTTTAGACGAGCTACCTCAATTCTTAAATGTGCTTATGGGTAGCATGTCTGTTATAGGCCCTAGACCCCATATGCTAAGCCATACCGAAGAATACGCTAAAAAGGTTGAAAAATTTATGGCCAGGCACTTTGTAAAACCCGGCATTACAGGGCTTGCACAGGCCAAAGGCTACCGAGGCGAAACTAAGCATATCAGACAAATGCAAAACAGAGTTAAACTAGATAGATTTTATGTAGATAACTGGTCGCTTTGGTTAGATATAAAAATTATATTTATGACCATCACATCTATTATTAAAGGAAACGAAAATGCCTTTTAGTTATGCACTTATATTTCTAACCGCTTTGGTATTGGGCTTAAGCCTGTATCCTGTTTTTATACGACTTTATACCAAAAATAATATTGTAGATAAGCGCGATGTGCGTAAAATTCATTTAGTAGAAGTACCCACCATGGGGGGGGTGCCTATTTTTTTAGCCTTTTTGGTGGCTGTTTTAATTTGGGTTAACTACCTCGATATTCAAGAACACCGGTTTTTAATTGGCACCTTAATATTTATGTTTTTTATTGGCCTGCGCGATGATTTTGTAAGCCTGAAACCCATTATTAAATTACTAAGCCAGGTGGTGCCGGCCGTTATTGTTTTTTACTTATCCGAAACGCGCATCCACTCTTTTTATGGGTTGTTCCATACCGGTGATTTTTCCATCTACCTTTCGTTGCCCATTACTGTTTTTACCATTATTGTAATTACCAATTCGTTTAATTTAATCGATGGGCTGGATGGCCTGGCCGGCCTGGTGGGCTTGGTTATTTTACTCAGCTTTGGTGCTTGGTTTGCCTGGTTGGGCAATACCTCTTTTAGCCTATTGCTATTTGCCATGGCAGGCTCTATGGTGGCTTTTCTAAAATTTAACTGGCAGCCCGCTAAAATTTTTATGGGCGATACAGGTGCTCTGTTATTAGGTTTTCTCTTTGCCGTAATTGCTATTAAGTTTATCAATACCAATTTTAATTTAGTAGCCGATAACCCACTTAAGTTCCAAGGCAGCATTGCTACTGCAGTAGCTGTTTTAATTATTCCATTGTTCGATACCCTTCGCATTTTTACCATTAGGCTTATTAAGCGTAAATCGCCCTTTGTAGCAGATAAAAACCACACCCACCATGTGTTACTAAGGCTGGGTCTTACCCATGCCCAAACAGCTATTGTGCTGGCCTTGGTTAACCTTATTTTTGTGGGGCTTGCTGTGATTTTTAGGGAGGTGAGCGATGCCATTCTGCTTCCGGTAATTTTATTCTTAGGCTTAAATGTTAGTTTGCTCCTCGACTACCTCATTATTAAACAAGTAGTCTCCAAAAAAGGCAAAAAACCTCATTCCCTCATGGAAATTATAAAATCGTCCAGAAAAGCTTCATAAGGCTTATCTATTTATCTTTTTCGTTACTTTTGCATTTCAATTTGGCAAAATGGCAGATATTAATCAATTAAAGCAAGAGATTACCTCCTTTAAAGCTCAAACCCAAGAACAGCTTGAGGCCTTTAGGATAAAATACATTAGTCGAAAAAGTGTAATAGGCCAGCTTTTTGGTCAAATGAAAGACATCCCCAACGAGGGCAAAAAAGCATTTGGGCAGCAAATTAACGAGCTTAAAAACCTGGCTCAAGAGAAATTTCAGGAGCTTATTGCCCAGTTAGATCACCAGGAAACCACCCAAACAGCCGACAGCATGGATTTAACCCTACCCTCGGCCTGGGCACCCATAGGCAGCAGCCACCCGATTACCCTAATCCGAAACGAAATTATAGACATCTTTGCCAAAATAGGGTTTAACGTATCCGAAGGACCCGAAATTGAAGACGACTGGCATAACTTTACAGCGCTCAATTTTCCTCCCAACCACCCTGCCCGCGAAATGCAAGACACTTTTTTTATAGAAAAAGACCCCGATATTGCCCTGCGTACCCACACCTCATCGGTGCAAATTAGGGTAATGGAAAACGAAAAACCGCCCATTAGAACACTATCTCCAGGAAGGGTATTTAGAAACGAAGCCATTTCGGCCCGGGCTCATTGCATATTCCACCAGGTTGAAGGCCTGTATGTAGATACCAACGTGAGCTTTGTAGATTTAAAACAAACCATTTATTATTTTGTGAAAGAAATGTTTGGGGCTGATACCAAAATCAGGTTTCGCCCTTCGTACTTTCCCTTTACCGAGCCCAGTGCCGAAATAGACATTTCGTGCAATATTTGTGGCGGCAATGGCTGCAATGTTTGCAAATACACCGGGTGGGTTGAAATAGCCGGTTCGGGCATGGTGGACCCAAATGTACTTAAAAGTGTTAATATTGACCCCGAAAAATATACCGGTTTTGCTTTTGGCATGGGCATGGAACGCATGGCTATGCTTAAATGGCAAATAAACGATTTAAGGCTATTTACCGAAAATGACGTACGGTTTTTAGAGCAGTTTAAATCGTTATAATTTAACCGAAAAGGTCGCTAACAGATTAAAGCCATAGGTAAATAACATTAATCTGCGATGATATCGATATCTTCGGGAAGAAAAGTAGTAAACAATGAAAAAGATTAAAACCGTAGGGGTAATTGGTGCCGGCACCATGGGGCTGGGCATTGCCCAGGTAGCGGCCATGGCCGGCTTTACTACCTATTTGTACGATGCCAACCCCACAGCAGTAAAGCAAGCCATCAACATCATCGAAAAAAACCTGAACAAAGGCATAAGCCGTGGCAAATTAACTGAAAATAATAAAACAGTAACCTTAAAAAACATATCCGGCATTGCCGATATTTCGCAGCTAACGGCCGATCTTATCATTGAAGCCATTGTAGAAAAACGGGAGGTTAAGCAGCAGGTGTTTGCACAGCTCGAAAAAATAAATGCACCCACGGCCATATTGGCCAGCAATACATCCTCCATTCCCATTACACAAATAGCCTCGGTATTACAACGCCCCCAACAAGTGGTAGGGTTGCATTTTTTTAATCCTGCACATATTATGAAACTGGTAGAGGTTATTTCCGGTGCAGCTACCGCCCCCAGCGTAGCCAAACAAATGATGGCCTTTGTAAAACAGTTGGGCAAAGTGCCGGTGCAGGCATCCGATGCACCCGGGTTTATCGTAAACCGGGTAGCACGTCATTTTTATGTAGAAAGCCTACAAATACTAGAAGAAGGCGTTGCTAAAGTACCGGAAATTGACCGGCTTATGGAAGCTTCGGGCTTTAAAATGGGGCCTTTTAAACTAATGGATTTAATTGGGGTAGATACCAATTTTTCAGTAACCACCAGTATGTATAATGCGTTTCATCAAGCGCCTAAGTTTAGACCCAGCCGCATACAACAGCAAAAGGTAGATGCCGGCCATTGGGGGCGCAAATCGGGCAAAGGCTTTTACGAGTACTAACCGTTGCGCTCGTTGGTAGGCAACAGTTTTAGCAACATAGGCAAGGTAAGGTACGATACCGGCAACCCAATAATAACAAACGTTGGCACCGCCTTTAGCACCTGCAAAAGCCCCTCATGCAACTCCTGCTCTTCTGCTTTACTTAGCTTTTCGGTTTTCGATTTTAGCAGCAGCTTTTTTAGTGCACTGTTCTTTTGAAGCTCATCGTTAATTCTAAACGCATTTTTATCGGTAGTGGTTTTTACCCTTTTTAGGTATTCTTCGCCAATATCGTGCAAGTCGTGGCCTTTGCGTAAGTGGTTAAGCTGTTCCCAGTTTTCTAAAATAAAACCTTCTACGGCCAGCAAACTGTTTTCCAGGTCGTCTTCAAAAAAACCCAGCTTTTTAGTAAACGCCTTTAAAAACACCATTTCCGATTCCTCCAGCTTACGGTCAACCCAAACAGTTAGTATGGCCAGTTCAAGAAAAAACTTTTTAAGCAGCCACGAGTTTTGATTGGGCAGGTAGATGTCCGTAAGACCCACCCCATTCGCAAAATCACGTTTGGCTTCTTCCTTTTGGCGGGCCGATAAATGCGAAGACTTTAAGAAAAAATCGAATAGTGCCTGCTCTTCTTCCTCAATGGTTTTATTGGCATGGGCAGCGGCCGACATCACCTTAATTATACTAAACCTAAGTTCCTCCTTTTCTTGCTTAAAAAATTCGGCAATCATAGTTTCCGAACTGGTATGCATCCATTGTCCAAAAAAATAGATGTCAAGAAAAAGGATAATATTATCAAAAAACTGAATCCAGTAATTCTGCTTTTCACTTCCCGATTTTCGAACTCGTTTCTCTAAAATTTTTTCTGCAATCTCCAAAGGCGATTTCCGTTTACCCAAAAAGGTGCGGTTCGACACCGACAACTCCGGATAAATCTTATTATAAAACTCCCCAATTTTGGTTACCGTGCGCATTATCACATCCGAAAAATCATCCTCACTATTTATTTCCTGGTGGTGATAAATGAGCGACCCGCTAATCAGGCTTTCAGCCATAAGCAGCTTTAATTTATTAAGCGGAGTGGTATCGGGCACATTGGTTTTATGCAATGGGTGGCCATACATAATACCCGAAGGTTGCAATATTCGATACATGGAATGCTCGGGGTGGCTATCCTTTGCTGTATCCTCCAAAAACGATTGATAGATAGCTTTCCTGTATTCCAGGTAATCTGCCAGCCAGCCGCTATTTGAAGGATTTACTTGCATTTTTTAGTGAATGATAGGTTTGGTTGTTCTCTTAAAAATACAAATTACCATATTCTTTTTTAATTTCAATAAAAATACCGACACTTTATACGTTCGTTCGCCTATACCTGCTAGCTATTGGCTCTAAAAGCCATTTAAAAAACAGCCTAAATAGGGCTTGCTGAAAAAGTCGCAAGTGCCCTCCTATTTGGCGGGCAGGCTTTAGATGCGACTTGGCAAATCGAAGATGTCCGCTAGCCAGCGGACTTCGAGATGAAGCCAAGGAAGCACCGTGCCTGCCGGCAGGCTGGGATGAAGTGCTTGCGACTAGTCAAAAATTTTAGAAAATCAATTTTCTAAAATTTTTAAGTGCAAGGGTTTTAAGTGTTTTGTTTTAAAAAGCTTGCACTTTAATCCCTAAATTTGAAGTTAACAGACTGACAGTAAATAAGCAAGACGTTTTTCAGCAAGCCCTAATTAACGTTACCATAAATCGCAAATATTACTATCTGTATGTAATTTTTGTAAGCACCTGTAATTCAACCAATAAAAGGGCATACCATTGCCACTTACCCCTACAAAAGTATTATTAAGGTGTAAGGTGCGGATAAAACCTGATGAATTTGTAATTTTGGTTAAAACCAATAATTACCTTGCAAATTACATCTAAACTACCCCAGTCCACCACCAGCATATTTGCGGTAATGTCAAAAATGGCAAATGATGTGGGCGCTGTAAATTTATCACAAGGATTTCCCGATTTTCCGGTGGCCGAAGAACTGATAGATTTAGTTGCAGAGGGCATGCGAAAAGGGTTTAACCAATATGCCCCTATGCCGGGCTTACCCGAGTTGCGCGAGGCCATTGCATCCAAAATTGATAAACTTTATGCCACCCGGGTAAACCCTGATACCGAAATAACTATTACAGCGGGAGGCACCCAGGCGCTGTTTGCCGCCATTACAGCTTTAGTACACCCGGGCGATGAGGTAATTATGTTCGACCCGGCCTACGACTCTTACGA
>JALWRJ010000243.1 GCA_026994125.1 Cyclobacteriaceae bacterium
CGGTTCTTTTGGAGTAACGATTGGGTTATCCCATTGCCTCCACAATAAGTTCGGCTATATCTTTAACAGCAAGTTTACCTTCATTACCGGTTGATTTAACCGCATCTTCGAAACGCGACACCTCATAGGGGCAGCAAACCACCAATACATCGGCACCGGTTTCAACGGCTTCGCGTACCCTGTTTTCACTAAGGCGTTCGTTTACGTGGTCGGACATAAAGCCATCGAGCCACATACCACCTCCACCACCACCGCAACAGTAGCTTTGTTCTCTGCATCTGCCCATCTCAATAAGTTCTACACCCGGAATTGCGTTTAATATGTTTCGAGGAGCTTCGTATTCGCCATTATGGCGCCCTAAGTAGCAGGGGTCGTGAAAGGTAACTTTGTAATTGAGGGTGTTGGTTAGCCCTAATTTATCCATAACCGGAGCCAGGTAGGTGGTGTAATGAATAACGTCATACTCGCCTCCATACTCCGGGTATTTTTTACGGAGTGCATTTAGCGCATGTGGGTCGGTAACCAACATTTGCTTGAACTTATATTTATTAAAGGTTTTAATATTTTCTTCGGCAAATTCTTCAAAAAGTCCTACTTCACCGGCCATGCGTTGCGAATCGCATGAGCATTTTTCTTCGGTTCCCAACACACCAAAATCGGCTCCTAACTTGTTTAAAATTTTAGCCAGAGCGGCACTTGCTTCCTTTCCACGATTATGATACGAAGGATAACATTCTACAAACCAAAGTAAATCAGCCTCTTTTTTGTCTTTCATAAGCGGCACTTGCGAATTTGTTTCGGTAATCCAATCGGCACGTTTTCGTTGCGATTCGCCCAAAGGGTTGCCATACTCAAAGGTGTTTTCGAAAGCTTCCTGCAGTTCTTCGGGCACATCGGCTTCCATTACAGCTTCTTCGCGTACGGTAGGCATAATTTTAATCATATCTACCGATTTTGGACAAACACGCAAGCATTGCATACATGTGGTGCATTTCCAAAGTTCGTCTGACTTAAAGAGGTCTTGCCCCATGAGCAAATCTTTAAATACGCGCATAGGGCCGTATTGGCCTACAGCATCTACGGGGCAAACGGGCACACACTGTCCGCATTGGTAGCACCACCCCATCGATTCAGCGCCTTCCAGATCGCGCACCTTATCGAGGGCATCGGGGTTATAATCAAAAATTACCCGTTGTTCAAACATACGGTTCCAATCGGCTGAAAGCTCAATGCCATCTACAACGGCCTTTTCTTTTTCGATTATTTGTTTTTTATCAATTGGCATAATATCACAATTAAATTTTTTAGTTCATTTAAGCAGCCACAGGGCTTTTTCGTTTATGCACTCCTAAAATTCGTTTCGAGAACTCGGCAATGGGAGGCATTACTTTATTAAATTCATCGGTCATTTTAATTTTAAAAATGGTGTACGCATAAATTACATACACACAGCTTAGGTACACATCGGTGCCAAATAACGAGCGGTTGATAAACTGAAACTCAACGGCTTCGGCCATGGAATGTACAAAGGCAATGGCTTTGCCCACGTTCATATACATTTGGCCATAGGTAGCAGCCGACAAGTTAAAGTTTTCGCTGGCCACTAAGGGCACGGCACCAGTATTGGCCTCAGGATCCCACACCCACCGGTTCCACAACCAATACTTATCAGGGTCGGTGTAATGCAACAGTTCACTGGCCAGGTCGTACCGTAAGTAGGTATCTAATTTTTTATGTGCATCCATAAAATTTTGAAACCGTTCTTTTACGGGAAGTTCATCGTAAAGCAGTGCATAAAAAGTGTTTTTGTAGTGTTCCAGGCTATAGGTATCGAACAAAAGCTTGGTTTTACGGTTGGTAACAAAAATATTTTTGAATACCACAGTGAGGCCTTCCATGGTAAGTGCAGGCAGGTTGGTTTTGCTTAACTGCTCTTTCAAAAAATCGCTTTTTTGTTCGAGCAATCCGGCAATATACACCAGGTCTTCCTTGCGAATACGGGTCAGGGTTTCTTTCATAAACTCCTGACAAGCCTCCATGTCAATTACTTCACTCATACCCGGTAAAAATTAAGCAGTTACACCTACTTTACGCACGGCAGCTATTGATTTCATTGCAGCAGCTCCTGCAGCGGAAACACAATCCTCTAAATCGGAAGGCCCGGTACAGGCACCGGCAGCGAAAACGCCTTCAATATTAGTGGAAACGGTATTTAGTGCACCTCCAATGGTTTCGATAAAGTTGTACTTATTTTTATGTACACCGAATATATCGGCTACTGCTTTAGTGCCTGCACTGGGTTCCATACCTACGGCCAGGATGACCATATCCATAGGTATTTCCATGGGCCTGCGCATGGTGGTATCTTCGCCCTTTACTACCAGGGTATCTCCTTTTTTAATAATTTCGGTAGCCATGCCTTTAACATAATTTACTTTATGCTTTTCCTGAGCCGGCCAATAAATTTCGTTTTCCCAATAGCCATACATACGCATATCGATGTAAAAGATAAACACTTTACAGCCGGGTACCATTTCACGAATTTCGATGGCTTGTTTGGATGAGATACCGCAACAAACTTTTGAGCAGTATTCGTTTCCTATTTGCCTGTCGCGCGAGCCCACACATTGTATAAAGGCCACTCTTTTTGGCGCCTCCCCGGTACTGGGGCGGACAAAGTTGCCCGATTTTAGCATTTTTTCGGCATCTACAAGGGTTAGCACATCATCGTGTTCGTAGTAGCCATATTTTTGGGTTTCGCGACCCGGGTCGAAATGGGTAAATCCGGTAGCTATAATAACGGCCCCTGCATCGATGGTAATATCGTTACCATTACTTTTAGCTGCTACTTTAAAATTACCTGTTTCGCCTTCGGAGCCGGTAACTTCGGTGTTGAGCATAATTTCTATGTTGGGGTTATTTTCTACTGCGGCACGCATTTCGTCCATTGCTTCGCCAGCATCGCGCATATCGGGGGTAAGGGCTGCATAGCCGGCTGCATCGGGGGTACCGCCCAACCGGTCGCGTTTTTCGACTAAAATTGCTTTATAGCCTAATTCGGCAATGCCTTTGGCAGCTTCTAAGCCGGTAGGGCCGCCACCAATTACAAGTATGTTTTCACTAGCCATATTTTTATATAATTAAGTTATGTAAGGTTTATTTTTCTGCGTCTTCCCAGGTCATAAAATCTTTTTTACCTGCTTTAATTAAGTCTACCTCGGCTTGAAACTCAGACCATATTTTGTCCACATCAAATCCAAGTTTTTCGAGGAAGGGTTTGTTATCGGCATTATGCCAGTGCAATTGCAACACTTTGTAGGGGTGTGCACCCATGGCTAAGGCCGCAATTTGCGAATCGGACATCACGGGAATGCCCACTTTTTTATCGTGTGCTCTACCGGCAAACTGACTTTGATCCAGGGTGGTAACACAACCGGTATCGTGAGTTACGGTAACATCGGGGTTTACTTCCTCTTTCATCACCTCAATTTTACGTTGTACGGAAAAAGAGCGAGAGAAATCGCGTGAAACTAAAATATGACGGAATCCGAAGCCGCAGCAATCGTACCAGGTAGAGTAATCGCCCACATTAATACCGAGTGCTTGCAGGGTACCGGTAATAATGGCGGTTCGTTGTGCGCCATATATTTCGCTGTCATAAATAGCGTCTTCTTCAATAAGCTTATGGTAATGGCAGGCCGGATGAACGGTTGCCGTTATATTACTCATATCAACGGTTTGCCTTTCGGCAATACGGTCTTTCATAGCCAAAACCCATTCGCTGTAGTGCACAATTTCTTCGGGAATCACCAATTTTTTACCGAGGCGTTCCATTATTTTACGTACTTTTCTACGCAAACCGTGCTGGTGTACCAAAGCATGGCGTACCTCTTTGTAATGACCAAAGCTGGTACCGCAATGGATGAGTGGGAAATAACCCACCTCGTGCGCAGCGGCAAAATTGCGGATGGCAACGGCTGCTTGCGCTTCGGGGTTTGACGTAGCTGAAGCATAGTAGTTCCAGGCTGTACAAGAGGTTTGGTCGGTGGGGTCGTGGTAATCGAGGCCAAATTGCCTGTTTAACCAAAAAATAGAAGATGAATAGCCGGGAATATGCCCGCACTGGCCGCAGCTTTTGTGATGCCAGGTTTTTTCTACGGGAATTTTTTTGATACGGCCGTATTTTGTTTTTAGTTCGATGTAGTTATCAGGAACCCGGATAACTTCGAGTTCTCCTTCTTTTTCTAACTGAAAGAGTTCTTCTCTTAAGTCATCTTTAGGTGCATTATTGGGGTCAGCTTCAAATTGCCTGTCCGCAGCTTTTACAATGGGTAAATGTATCATAGTTTTTGGGTTTAGTATTAGTCAAAGGTTACATCATCGTAACCGGCTTCTTCGAGCCTTTCTTCCATCACATCAACAATTATATCGTAGAGGCCTTCATCCACACCTTCGATAAGGTCCATTACGCCTGTCATGTGCCAAATCAGGTAGAGTTCGATAATGGTTTTATCATCGATCACCCAACCGGTTTCGGTGGTATGGAGGGTTTCGGGGGGCAGGGCTTTACGCCATTCTTCCAGGTTTTCAGCTATTTCGTACACGTGCGTGCCCCAATCGGGAAAGGCATCGGGTTGTAGCATATCGGGCGATACCTGCGAGCCGGTAAGCATAATTTTATAAATAATACGGCCATAGCCCTGGAGGGCTTCTTTAGCCGTACCAAGCCCATTACGAACGGCTACTTCGCGCATAATGGTAATGATTTGTCCGGGCGAATTTTGGCGTGGGCAACGGTCGCAGGAAAAGCATTGTGAGCAATCCCAAATGCTATCGGACATAAGGGTATAAATGAGGTCGGCATCTTCGCGTGCAACGGCTTGTGCTATTAGCCGTGGGCTAAAGTCGTAAAACCGAGCCGAAGGGCAGGAAGCCACACAGATGCCACATTCGTAGCAGCCGTATAATACGTGATGCCATCTTTCATCGGCTTTTACTTCGTCAAATAGGCGCTCTTTTTCATCATAACTAACGTCAGCATGTTTATTCTGACTAAGGTCTAATGCCATCATAAGCGTTGGTGTTTAGGTTTTAAGGGTTTAATCGTAGGAGTCGGTACCTTCTAAATGAGTACATTCAATTCCTTCTTCTTCAATTTTTTTACGGTAAGCCTCTACGGCTTCATCGCCTGTTACCATTTCGGCCAGGTCGGCTTGCAGGTCGTTGGCTTTCATCTCAACAATCCAGCCATCTTTGTAAGGGCTTCGGTTAATAAGTCCGGCATCTCCTGCCAGGGCTTCGTTAACTTTAGTAATTTCACCAGCTACCGGAGATTTAACCGGGCCAACATATTTGCCGCTTTCTACGGTAGCAATAGGTTTGGCTAGCCTACGGGTGGTGCCGGGCGCTTTGGTTTTTGCATGTAGCAAGGGGCCTGCCAAGCTTTGGGCTATGTCGGTCATGCCTACTACAACATTAGAGTCGTCTATAACTTTTACCCATGTATTATTTTTTACATTATAATACAGGTCTTTCATTATTATGCAACCGTTAACTTTATCGTGTGCCATTTTGTTATAGGTTTATGATTAGATATTATGTTTAGAAATACATTACGTGGTCGTAGTTGAGCGAAAGCTCGATAATGCTGGTAGCCCCCATAATTTCCACCCCATCAATAAGATCATCTTCGGTCATATCCCACAATTCGAGGCTTTGTTGGCATACTCGCAGTTCTACTTCGCTATCCATAGCCATTTCGAGCATGGTTTTAAGATTTACATTGCTGTCTTTTACAAGTTGTACTTTTTCGGCTTCGCCTTTTTTAAGTTGATTGGTTCCGTTCATGGTAAACCAAACCATTACTTCAATTTCCATAGCTGCGGCAGCCATGGCATAAAAGAGAGGCGAATAGGTACGTGTTGGGGTTTCTACCCCGTGGGTTTGAATGACAAGGATTTTCTTTCCTTCCAAATCTTCCATAAATAAATTAGTTTAAGGTTATTATTTTATTTAATTGTTTCTGTTTCAGCATATTTCACTCTATTTCACACACACTGTTGGGGTT
>JALWRJ010000244.1:0-1754 GCA_026994125.1 Cyclobacteriaceae bacterium
TCCATACAAACCACGCTAAAAATACAACCATATACTTCGCTTACCGAGTTCAGGTTTTTTAGAGGAGCCGGAGCCACCATTGCCCTGTGGCCTAAGTGGGAGGCCTCGGTGTTTTACTCCTACAAAAAAAACGATGCCACAGCGGTAATAACCGATAGCCTTACCGGAGTTACCTCCATTAGAACCAGCGGCCTGCACCGCACCTTATCCGAAATGCAAGCTCAAAATTCGTTAACCGCACAACTGGCCGGCACTGCAATAACCTATACCGGATCGAACCTTGAAGTGGGTATTTTAGGGCTTTATGATAAGTTTAGCAGGCCTTTTAATCCTAAAAATACACTGGCAAACATTTATAAATTTAGAGGTTCAGAGAATTACAACCTAAGTGTATTCGGACGCTATCATTATCGAAATATCACTCTGTATGGCGAAGCCGCACATACATTAGGCAATGGGTCGGCTGTAAATGTAGGTATTATTACGAGCTTAAGTAAAACGATTGATTTTTCGTTTCAGTACCGCTACCTCGACCCCAACTTTCATTCGTTTTATGGCGTAAGCTTTGCCGAAGCCTCTACCCTATTAAACGAAAGAGGTGCCTACTGGGGGCTGCAATTAAAGCTTTCGAAAGCGCTTACCATTATGGGCTATTTTGATATGTATAAATTTCCTTGGATAACCAGCACCTTGCCACAACCGGCTACAGGAAACGATGGCCTGTTGCGGGTTACTTATAAGGTTAAAAAATCGGCCTTGTTTTATACGCAAGTGCAATCAGAACAAAAAGACAGGCGCATTACCGGAAGCCAGGTTAAAGAAACGCAACCCCACCGGTTAGTTAAATACGTATTAAACATGGATTATAATTTAGAGCATAAGGTTACGTTTAGGTCGAGGGTGCAATGGACTAAAAGTTATTTTCAAACCAACGAAGTAGGCGTATTAATTTACCAGGATATAAACATAAGCATGCGAAAATTTACACTCTCGGGCCGGTATGCCATTTTCGATACCGATGGCTTTTTATCGAGGCAATATATGTTTGAAAAAGGAGTACTCTATTCGTTTAATACCCCCCAATTTAGTGGCAAGGGAATACGCTATTACCTGGTGGCCAAATACAGCCTTTTTAAAGGGTTGGCATTACGAGCCAAGTGGAGCCAAACCATTTATTACGATAGAAACAGTATAGGGAGTGGGCTTTCAGAGATTCCTGGCACTAAGCGCTCGGCAATTACCGTACAGTTAAAATACGATTTTTAACCGGTTGTCGTATTTTTGAATTTTTGGTTCTACCACCTACTAAATCTTTTAAACTATGCACACTGTACAAGTTTGTCTTTCGCCTGAGTTAATCCATTTGTTTAGTTTAGAAGGTAAAATAGTGGTAGTTACCGATATTTTAAGAGCTACCAGTTGCATGACTACCGGAATAGCTGAGGGACTACAGCATATTAAACCGGTAGCCGGGCTAAACGAATGTGCTGCCTTAAAAAACGAAGGCTATATTACGGCAGCCGAACGCAATGGACGTAAGGTTGAAGGTTTTGATATGGGCAACTCTCCGTATAGTTATATGGATAAGCACTTAAAAGGCAAAAAAGTAGCTACTACCACTACCAATGGCACGCTGGCCATTACCAAATCGGTAACGGCCGAGCAAGTGATTATTGGTTCGTTTTTAAATTTAACGGCTGTAAGTAACTACCTGACGGCACAGCAAAAAGATGTAATTATACATTGTGCCGGAT
>JALWRJ010000244.1:1764-6064 GCA_026994125.1 Cyclobacteriaceae bacterium
ACTTATTGAACAAATGGCAGCTAAGGTTAGCCCGGGGGACGATGCTGCCTTTAGTACTTTAACCTTATACCAATCGGCTAAAAACAACTTGCTGGAAACCGTGTTGGGTTCGGCACATGCCAAAAGACTGGCTAACCACAACATTACAAAAGACATTGAATTTTGTTGCACCATAGACCGGTACGATAGCATACCGGTATTAAAAAATGGTGTTCTGGTGCCTTTGGGACAATAGCTTATAAAAAAAGGCCCCGAAGTAACTTCGAGGCCTTTAGTAAGATGGTTATCATTTTTTAATTTTCAGGTTCTTTTAGTCCGTTACGGATTAAAAACTCATCGTAAGCTTCTTGAAAATACTCTACATCCGGAGACATTTTAATGGCGTTTTCGTAGCTGGTAATAGCATCCAGGGTAAGGCCTTTTTCTTCGTAAAATTCAGCTAAAATTAAACTGTTTATCGAAGTAGCGCTGCCAATATTTTCTTCGAGCGATTTAAGCTCTACTTCGTAAGTTTTGGCATCGTCTCCACTCAACAAATCGATGGCTGCATTTTTTGAAGCCGTAGATGCATCGTCTTTTAAGGCCACATTCACAATAATCAGATTTTCTACAATAGCATCTTTAATTTTGTTATCGGTAAAATCTATGGTGTAAAAAGGGTCTGAAGTTTCGGCCACCATTATTTTTTCTTCGAAAAGATTTTTAAGGCTTACCACATACACCGCATTTTCTTTAATAGGTTCCCATCGAATTACCACCGATTTACTTAACACAGGCACAGATTGCGGCATATACAGGTTAATAGCCGCATCGTTGGCGCCACGTTCGGCTGCCCCGGTTACACTTGCGTACTTCTTTCTGTTTTGCTCCTTTTGCTCAGGAGTCATTTTGCTCATTACAAAATCAGCATACTTAGACGCTATATTTTTAGTACCGGTGCCTAACTCTGATGAAAGCTTTGCAATATCATACGTACTGGCTTCTTTCAACTCCATGGTTTTACCACTGGCATGCACCAGGCCTACATAGCCGTTAGCTTCCAATTTAACCTGATCTCCTTTGTTTAGTTTGGCTCCTGTTTTAAGGGTTTGCCAATCCGAACCGCTTGTTTTTACCATATTTTTACCTTTACTGGCCAGCACCCTAAAAGCATAACCTTGCGAGAACGCCACATTTGCCAGCAAGCCAAATACGATAATCATTAATGACAGTTTTTTATACATGATATTTTTTATTTAATTAGTACAAATTTATACAACTTATTTAAATAAGGTAAACAGTTTTTAAAGAAATTTTTTCTACCCTACATTTTTTTCTTTATTCAACTTCTTATTAACCCAACTTTTAAACCCACAATAAATATTACTAATAAACCCGTAATACACTTCCAGTACATCGCCTGCCAGCAGTACTACAATTATGGTAAGGGTTAAATCGAGCTTAAAACTATAGTAATTAAACACAGCAATAATTAAAAACATAAACACGAGTGCCTGCGCTAACTGAATTACTTTAGTTACCCCATCGTACCATTCGGAGTGTTTAAAATAAATAATGGTAAATAATAATACATTCAAAAAAAGAACAATGACTGCCAAAGCAATACTGGCAGGTTTCGACATTTGGTCGATGTAATCGTTATGCAAAATCATTGAAATAATATTGGCATGTACTACCACCCCGTACATATCAGGAAAGGCCCTTCCTGCCTGCACTTCATTTAATGGGGTAAAGTATTTATCTTCTACCGAGTATTTATCGTTAAAACTGCTTCCCATTACCCCCATTAACACAATTTTATCTTTAATAAGATCGGGAGTAAACATAGTATCAAGCACGTCATATACATCCAGTGCAAAATAACGGGTACCTGCACGGGTTCTCCCATAATCAATTACATTTCCGCTATAATTAACCACTTCTTCTTCGTTGTTTCTTGCCAGAAATTTAGCTACATTTTCGGGCTTTAAGTGCCTGGCAAGTTCTACACCAAAAGCATATACGGTATCAATTTTATTAGCAACAGAATCGTATAAATACTGCCTGGGAAAAAAGGAACGGCAAGTTTTAAACTCGTACTGCTTGGCACCAGCCACTTCGTTTACCAAATTAACAAAAGCCGTTGGATTATCCTGGGTAAATAAGGGGTGCGAGTACTCTGCATCATGCCAAAGTTTACCATCATCATCGGGTGCCAATAGTTTTTGGTACATAATTACATTGGGTGCATTGGCCAGTGCATTGGCTAATAACATATCGCCCAGGGTATCGGCTTTTAAATTCCTAAAAATTAAATCTACCCCAATTACTTTGGGCTTAAAACTATTAATAATATTGATTTGTTGCGCAATGCCGGCACGACCCAGGTTACCTACATTTACAATTACAATATCTTCATCGGGTGGTGGCGGATTGCGCCAGGCTGGGTTCGAAAACACCTGGTCGGTAATTTCGTACCCGCTTAGTGCATCGCCTATGGGGTCGAGAAAATCGAAGATAGCCAAAAACTTACTTGCAAAAGCTAAAAATAAAAAGATAAAGCCCGTGGCAAGCATGGCGTTAATCCAGTAAGTGCGTTTACGTAGGATGTCACGATACGAAAAAGTATCCGGATTACTCTTCTGTTTTTTTGTTTCCTCGCAATTCATAAAAAGGTTTGGTTTAATACTAAAACTAAATTTACAACTTACCTTAGCAATTTAACAAATGAATGCCTGAAGAATTTTAACTTCTCCATCTTTATCCATAATATTATCATCAAAAACAAACTAAATGAAAGTAAAGCAATTTACGACAGAAGAACTTGAAGCAAGGATTTTAGCCGGTGATTTGGTAGGGTTAAGCAAAGGCATTACCCTAATTGAGAGTAGTTTACAAACGGATAGATTGCAAGCCGAAGCACTTTTAAATAAATTGCTACCTACCACTGGGAAATCGATTAGAATTGGCATTACCGGAGTTCCCGGAGTGGGCAAAAGCACCTTTATTGAAGCCTTTGGCAGTTATTTAATTAAAGAACATGGCAAAAAAGTAGCGGTGCTGGCTATCGACCCCAGTAGCCAGCAAACCGGTGGCAGTATTTTGGGTGATAAAACCAGGATGGAAACATTAGCTGCTAACCCCAATGCCTTTATTCGACCCTCTGCATCGGGCGCTTCGTTGGGCGGGGTAGCCAATACAACACGCGAGGCACTCTTGCTCTGCGAAGCGGCCGGTTATAACATAACCATCATCGAAACTGTAGGTGTAGGCCAATCCGAAACCATGGTAAAAAATATGACCGACCTGTTTTTACTGCTTATGCTGCCCGGAGCCGGAGATGAACTGCAAGGTATTAAACGGGGCATTATGGAAATGGCCGATATTTTAGCCATCAATAAAGCAGATGGTAACGATACCAACAAGGCGAAACATGCGCAAGCTGCCTACAAAAATGCCCTGCACTTGTTTCCTCCACATGCGTATGGATGGCAACCACAGGTAACTACCTGTTCGGCTTTGCAAAATAGGGGCATAGAAAAACTGTGGCAACTAACCGAAAATTACATCCACCACATGACTTTAAACGGAGCCATTAAAGCCCTGCGCAGCCAACAAAATGAAGCCTGGCTAATGGAAACCCTGCATACCAAATTGGTTGAAGATTTTTTAGCACATCCTGAAATAAAAAGAGCGCTTCCTGGCATTAAAACGGAAGTGTTAGCAGGCAAAACAATACCTGCCTCGGCTACCAAAAAGCTATTAAATCTGATTTTACCTACTACCCACTAGCAGTAACCCAAAACCAGTTACTAGCAACCTTTTATAAAATAATTTTCACTTTTAGCCTCATAGCCACCAATGTTTTAATTTTAAAAGGGATTATGTCTTATTATTCATAAATTTATTTTTTACATCTAATAGTAGAAGTTTGCTTTACAATTTCCAACTACCAAATGCATTGCTTACTTTCGCACCATGGCAGGCAGCATAGGTACCGACATCGACAAGGCAGCAGCTATACTAAAGCGTGGTGGTTTGGTGGCGATACCTACCGAAACTGTATATGGCCTGGCTGCGAATGCACTAAATATAAAAGCGGTAACCTCTATTTTTAAAACCAAAAACAGGCCTTCTTTCGACCCGCTCATTAGCCATGTTGCTTCTATTAGCCAATTAGAAACCCTGATTGCCGATTTCCCAACCAAAGCCCGCCAACTTGCCACCAAGTTTTGGCCCGGGCCGTTAACCCTGGTATTGCCAAAAACATCTAACGTTAATGATATCATTACCAGTGGATTGCCCAGTGCGGCCTTCCGGA
>JALWRJ010000245.1 GCA_026994125.1 Cyclobacteriaceae bacterium
ATTGTGGGTTGTGCTCTGCTTTAAGGGTATTAAAAATGGCCATTGGGCTTTGCCTCTTTTTTACAAAAAGTTCTTCAATTTGTTGTAATAAAGGGTAGGGCATTAAATCATCCTCATCAGTTTGGGTTTGTTCTTTTGGCCGTAGTTCGGCTGTGGGTTGTAGGTTGTTTACATAGTGTAAGGCCGAATAATTCAAGGTTTTTTCAGCCCATGCCAGCCATTGGAGTATAAACGATTTATGAACACCGGCTATGGGTGCCAGGCTGCCACTAGTATCGCCATCCATAGTGGTGTAGCCTACACTGCCTTCGCTGCGGTTTGAGGTGGTAAGCAAAATGGAGTTGGTAACATTGGCTAGCATCCAAATAAGGGGCGAGCGTGTGCGTGCTTGTATGTTTTGTAAGGTGGTGTCATCTTGTTGCCAGGTAAGTTGCCTGCCCAGCACTTTTTCCAGGGTTTGGGTAGCATAGCTTACCGAAGGTTGAATGGGCCAATGGTAAAACGTGGCTCCCACACTTTCGGCCAGTGCTTTGGCCGATGCAAAGGTTTGCTCCGATGAGTTAGCTGAACCTTGATAAGCTGCTCGACACAAGTGATGAACCACCTCAGTGGGCTGGGTTACTTGATTTACTAATTCAGCACGATGAATGCGCTCCAAAAAAGTATTCAGCCCTAATTCCTCGATGCCCGATTTTACCATTTCAGCCACCAATACCAACAGGGTAGAGGAATCGGCTCCACCACTTAGCGATAGCACAAAACCTGCACTTTTGCTTTTTCGTAGATAATCGAATAATGCTAATGTAACTGCCTTCGTAAATTGTTGGTTGGTAGTTAGTGTGGCTGCTGGAACGGCATTGGTTTTGGAACTTAATTTAACTTGAGTTAACTTAATGTTTTCTTTCGAAAACCGTTCTCCATCTGCAATAAGTGTACCCCGGGTAGCCATTATTACATCGCCATCGTAAATAATTCGCCCGGCTTCGTTGCCCAATATGTTGGTATATACATAGGTGCAATTAAATTGCTTTGAGCTGTTAATTACAAGTTCTCTCCGTTCTTTATCTTTGTTAAGTGCAAAATGACTGCCGCTTGGGTTTAAAATAATATCTACATTTTCTTTTACCAACCTGCAAGCCGGCCTGTCCTCATTCCAGGCTTCTTCGCAAATTTCGAAGCCTATTTTTTTTCCTTTTATGTTATAGGTAGAGTCGCCAAATACATAACGGTTGCCTTGCACCACCAGGGTAGCTTGTTGGTTAGGTTGCCATGGGGTAAACCAGCGTTGCTCATAGTGTACGCCATAATTGGGTAGTTTTTGTTTAGCCTGAAAGCCCAAAATCTGTTGTTGGCTTACCATTGCTACACAGTTATACAGTTGTTGTTGATACCACACCGGCAAACCTACTGCTACGGCAATGCCATCGGTATGCAAAGTAATTTCTTGTAACTGCTGCCAGGCTTTATCGGCCACCCAGGGAGCCAAAAACATATCTTCGCAACCATAGCCGGTTATGCAAAGTTCAGGCAAGCAAAGCAGATTAACGCCCTGAGCTTTGGCTTGCTGTAGGGCCTCCAAAATGTTGTGGGTGTTATTGTCCCAATCGAGCGGGGTTTGGTTTAGCGTTGCTCCGGCTAGTTGCATAGGTAAATTTTTATGCTAAAATAAGGGCTAGGGCTTTACGGGCGGCTGTTTGCTCTGCTTTTTTCTTGTTAGGGCCATAGCCATTAATCAGAAGTTCGTTGTCCAGGTAAAGGGCTACTTCAAATTCTTTAAAATTGCCTTTCTCCACTACGTTTATTGTTTCAAACTTAATGTCACGGTTATTTTTTTGGCTCCATTCAATTAATTGGCTTTTGTAGTTGGTGTTTTCGCTAATTACCTTTTCAATGTCAAAGTTTGGTTCAATAAGTTTACGAAGTACAAAATACTTGCAGGTGGCAAATCCATGATCCAGGTAAAACGCACCAATGAGCGACTCCATAATATCGCCATAAATGGACTTATGCCTGTGCAGGCTATTTCGCTGATCCACTTCAATTATTTCATTCAATCCAAGTTTGCGGCCTAACTGGTTTAACGACTCTCTATTAACGATTCGAGAGCGTATCTCGGTTAAAAAACCTTCGTCTTTAAAAGGGTATTTTTTATACAAGTACTCCGCTACAATAGCTCCCAGAAAGGCATCGCCCAGGTATTCTAATCGCTCATACGACTCCTTGCGGCCATATTTATCTGGCATTGAGGAGGAGGCATGGGTTAACGCCAGCTTATAAAGTTTAAGGGTAATAGGCTTTTTTCCGGTAATTCGCTCAATTACCAGCCGTAGCTTTTTATCTTCATCTGAAAAGGATTGAAATAGGTTCAGGGCGCGCCTAAATGCCTTGTACACTACTCATTTAGTTTTTTAAATACTAACGAAGCATTATGGCCTCCAAAACCAAAGGTATTGCTAAGAGCAACATTTATTTCCCTTTCTTGTGCTTTGTTTAGGGTGTAATTGATTTTTGGATTAAGCCCTTCATCCACGGTTTCGTGATTTATGGTGGGGGGCACAATGCCTTTTTCAATGGCCTTAATAGCCGCTATGGCTTCAATGGCACCGGCAGCTCCTAATAGGTGGCCGGTCATAGATTTGGTTGAGCTAACATTTAGCTTATAGGCGTGTTCACCAAATACCGATTCAATAGCCAATACTTCACTAATATCGCCTAGTGGGGTAGAAGTACCGTGTACATTAATATAATCTACTTCATGGCCACTAATGTGGGCATCGTTTAAGGCATTTTGCATTACTGCTTTGGCTCCTTTACCTTCGGGGTGTGGAGCAGTAATGTGGTGCGCATCGGCCGACATACCTCCGCCAATTACTTCGGCATATATATGTGCACCACGGGCTTTGGCATGTTCATATTCTTCTAAGATAAGTGCTCCGGCTCCTTCGCCCAGCACAAATCCGTCACGATTTTTATCGAAAGGGCGCGAGGCTTTTTCGGGGGCATCGTTGCGTTCCGAGAGGGCTTTCATAGAGCTAAACCCACCCATCCCTGATTCGTTTACTGCGGCTTCTGAACCTCCGGTAACGGCAATGTCCATGTGGCCTAAACGAATGTAGTTAAGCGAGTCGATAATTGCGTTAGTGCCTGAAGCACAGGCCGATACGGTAACAAAGTTAGGGCCTCTAAACCCATATTTTATCGAAATGTATCCTGCAGCAATATCTGCAATCATTTTTGGAATAAAGAAAGGGTTGTACCTGGGGGTACGGCCTCCCTCAATGTAGTTTATCACTTCGTTCTGAAAAGTATTAATACCACCAATACCCGAACCCCAAATTACGCCCGACTTATTGGGGTCTATGGTGTCTAAATTAATGCCTGAATCCTGCATGGCTTCGGCTACAGCCACCATGGCAAATTGTGTAAAACGATCCATTTTGCGTGCTTCTTTTCGATCGAGAAACTCGTTGGGGTTAAAATTTTTAACCTCGCACGCAAATTTCGTCTTAAACTTTTCGGCATCAAACAGGGTAATAGGAGCAGCACCGCTAACTCCTTTAGTTAAACTCTGCCAATACGCATCAACAGAATTGCCTATAGGAGTTAGGGCACCTAGTCCGGTAACTACTACTCTTCGTAATTCCAAAGTCTTATTTTACGTTTTCTTCCAGATATGAAATAGCTTGGCCTACTGTGCCAATGTTCTCTGCCTGATCGTCTGGGATAGAGATGTTAAATTCTTTTTCAAACTCCATAATAAGTTCTACTGTGTCTAGGGAATCAGCTCCCAAGTCGTTGGTGAAGCTTGCTTCATTAGTTACTTCCGACTCTTCAACTCCAAGCTTATCAATAATGATGCTTTTTACTTTTTGTGCAATTTCAGACATTTTCTTCTAATTGTTTGGTGAAAATTTCGATGCAAAGAAATACAATTCGTTTATAAACTCAAACAAAACGAAAATTATATTTCTTTGGGTTTGTAGCCGCAATCTACGACCCAAACCCTAATTGTACGATACTCTTTTGGTAATTTATTTGCCTTTACCATTAGGTAGTTATTTTAAATATTAAAATTATGCCAAATTAATTATCGGCAAAGATGTGCTTACCCCCTAATTAGTTTGGTAAATAGTAGTTTTTTAACAAAGCTTGCAATTATCTTTGTGCTCTTCAATGAGTAAGAAAAAATTAGAAATTGATTTAGTCGTTGAAGCTGCAGTTTTGGGCATTGTAACTTCGTTAAAAGAGTACAAGCTGGCCTGGAAAATTAACCAAGTATTTAAGATTGGGTTGAAACTGGAACCTGTTCTGGTGGTAAACCTGGTACAAGGAGGTACCGTTTCGCTTAGCCACTATTGCTATCAAACCGATATGCTACGTGTTGATTTGATTAAAAATAGAGGTATTGATTCGGAAAAAGTAACCTATATGGTTAAAGAACTGCCTAAGGTAGATTATTTTCTTATGCTAGATGGCCATTTGGTTTCGGCCGGCCAGAAAAATGAAATTGCCCTGATTAAATCTATTCCCGAGGTATCCTTTGTGCAATTAATTGATGTAACAAAACTTAAATCGAAGGATCATTTTATTTTTTACTAATGAACAACAAAATACTATTTAATAAAACAAAAGTAATTGCCACGATAGGCCCGGCATCCAACGCTAAACCTATGTTAAAAAAGTTGATTTTGGCCGGAGCCGATGTGTTTAGACTAAATTTCTCGCACGGCACTCACCAGGATCACGAAAAAGTAATTGCTTTAATACGCGAACTAAATAAAGAGTTGGATACTAATATTGCCATTTTGCAAGATTTGCAAGGGCCTAAAATACGGCTGAATATGGTAGAAGATGGCTGTATTATTAAAGATGGTGGCAAGCTTATTATTACCACCGAAGATGTGCCAGGCAACGCCAGCAAAGTGGGTACAACCTATAAAGCATTACCCAACGATGTAAAAAAAGGCGAAACTATTTTAGTAGATGACGGCAAAATTGAATTGCTGGTAGAATCGGTAAAAGCCAACGAAGTACATACCAAAGTAATTCATGGGGGAGCGCTAAAATCTAAAAAAGGAATAAACCTACCCTACAGTAATGTATCTGCGCCATCGCTTACACCAAAGGATATCAAAGATTTGGAGTTTGGTATTGCACACGATGTAGATTGGATTGCCTTATCATTTGTACGCGATCCACTGGATATTGTAGATTTAAAAATGCGCATTGAGGCCGCTAATAAAGATATAAGGGTAGTGGCTAAAATTGAAAAACCCGAAGCTGTTAAAAAAATTGATGCTATTATTGATGCTACCGATGCCATTATGGTAGCTAGGGGCGACCTGGGGGTGGAAATTGAGATGGAGGACGTACCCATGATTCAGAAACAAATAATTGCGCGCTGCAATACAATGGCAAAACCAGTAATTGTGGCTACCCAAATGCTCGAAAGCATGATTGAAAATGCACGCCCTACCCGAGCCGAAACCAATGATGTAGCCAACTCAGTTATTGATGGTGCCGATGCAGTAATGCTTTCGGCCGAAACCGCAGCAGGAAAGTTTCCGGTGCTGGCGGTGGAAAGCATGAATAAGATAATTACTAGTGTAGAGGCCAATTACGAGAGCATTTATTATAAATATAATGCGCCTAACCCGGAATCGCCCGATTTTTACCCTTCCAGCCTGGTGCAAAGTTCGGTAAGGCTTAGCCACGATACGGGCGCCCATGTAATTGCCGGTATGACCTGGTCGGGTTTTACTGCCTGGAAACTTTCGGCACATCGCCCAAAGGCCAATATTTTTATTTTTACGGGCAACAAAAAATTACTTTCTATGATTAGTTTACTGTGGGGGGTACGGGCCTTTTACTTCGATTCCAATGCCTCTACCGATGAAACTATAGAGAAAGTGGAACAAATTCTAAAAAAAGAAGGACACCTGGTTTCGGGCGATGCGTATATAACCATGGCTAGTATGCCTATTAAAAAGAAATACCGCACCAATATGCTAAAAATTAACGTGGCTGGTTAGTCCGCTACATTTAGGCGAACTTAT
>JALWRJ010000246.1 GCA_026994125.1 Cyclobacteriaceae bacterium
ATGCCACCATTTTACCGGCCGAAGGGTTGGGCGAACCATCGTGGTAAGTGTTGGTAGAAAGCCCTTTGGGTATATACCAGGTTGCACCTATGCCTGCGGTTAAAAATAAGTTTAATGGTTTTCTTTGGTAATACCTTGTGCCATCTTCAAATAATTGTACTACACCCATAGCCGAAAGCTCAAAAGCAGTAGTGGTAAAACTTAAATTTCGAACTCTTCTTCCATTAGTATCTGCAAATTGATCGCCACCGGTAAGTTGAAAAACAGTAAGAGCCGATCGTGCTGAAAACCGCCCGTCAATTCTACGTTCTATACCAAATTCTAAATTCCATTTGGTTCCTTCGAACACCTTGCCTGGGTTGGCCAAATCGCCAAAATATTTGGCTGTACCTGTACCAAACGAACCAACCCACTGCCTTTCTATCCTTCGGTTGTAGAAACTTTGACCGTAAAGCAGTGAGGAGCCGTAGGCAGTAATAAGTCCGAAAAGAATAAGTTTCTTCATGTTTGGTAAATTTCAATACTTAAAGGTAAAAGGATATACTGCAAAATACAAATAAAAAGGCCTTGCAAAAATGCAAGGCCTGGTGCACTCGGAAGGATTCGAACCCTCAACCCTCGGAGCCGAAATCCGATATTCTATCCAGTTGAACTACGAGTGCAATTATTCGCTTAATAAATTCATTTCAAACCCTCGGAGCCGAAATCCGATATTTCCTGCCCCCGTCCGGAATCAAGTTAAACGAACTACGAGTGTTTGTTTTTTATTTTAGTACTATTGGTACACGTAAAACGTATGCAAAACTAACCCAAACGAAAGCTTTTGCCAATACAAAGCTGCAAGAATTATGCAACCTCAGCTAAGGCTTCTTTTACACGTTCTGCTGCATCTTTAAGCACTACAGCCGAAGTTACTTTTAACCCGGACTCCTCAATTATTTTAGCTCCTTCTTCTGCGTTGGTTCCCTGGAGTCGTACAATAATGGGGATGTCAATATTGCCAATATTTTTATAGGCTTCTACTACCCCGTTGGCTACCCTGTCGCACCGTACAATGCCTCCAAATATGTTTATTAAGATTGCCTTTACATTAGGTTCTTTTAGGATAATTCTAAAACCAGCCTCTACTGTTTCGGCATTTGCACTTCCACCAACATCTAAAAAGTTCGCTGGTTCTCCCCCCGAAAGTTTAATAATATCCATGGTGGCCATGGCTAGTCCTGCTCCATTAACCATACAGCCAACATTGCCATCTAAACGAACATAATTTAAGTCCGATTTGCCGGCTTCTACTTCCAAGGGGTCTTCTTCTGATAAGTCTCTAAGCTCAGCGATGTCTTTATGTCGGTAAAGGGCGTTGTCATCTATATTCACTTTGGCATCTACTGCTAAAATTTTATCATCCGATGTTTTAAGCACAGGGTTAATCTCAAACTGCGAGGAATCGGTTGCTTCGTAAGCCTTGTATAAGCTAAAAATAAATTTCACCATTTCTTTAAAGGCGTTGCCTTCCAGGCCAAGTGCAAAAGCTACTTTACGAGCCTGAAACCCTTGCAACCCTACACGAGGGTCTATCCACTCTTTAATTATTTTTTCAGGGGTTTCTGCTGCCACGGTTTCAATATCCATACCGCCTTCGGTCGATGCCATAATAACATTGCATCCTTTAGCTCTATCCAATAATATACTTAGGTAAAATTCTTTAGTTTCGGAAGGGCCGGGATAGTACACATCTTCGGCAATTAGTACTTTGTGTACTTTTTTTCCTTCGGGCCCGGTTTGGTGGGTTACCAACTGCATACCCAATATCTCGTCCGAAAGCGTAGAAACCTCATCAATACTTTTGGCCAGTTTTACTCCACCACCTTTACCACGGCCACCGGCATGTATTTGTGCTTTTACCACATACCATTCGGTGCCTGTATCCCGGTTTAGTTGTTTGGCGGCTTTTACTGCGGCCTCTTTCGATTCGGCTACAATGCCTCGTTGTATCCGTACTCCATAGCTGGCCAAAATGTCTTTAGCCTGATACTCGTGTATATTCATGGTTGAATTTTTTAAGGTTAATAACGCCCGTTTTTAAAGGCCTTAATTGATGTGCGAAGGTACTCGTTTTCCGTTATTATTTCAAGCATTGGAACTCAATAAAAATATTATTTACTAAGTTTGGAACTATGAGTAAACCAGCAGTACTTATTGCCCATCAAATTTATAAATCCTATGGAAAAGTAGAGGTGCTAAAGGGCATAGATTTAACCGTATATGAAAAAGAAATAATATCAGTTGTTGGAGCTTCGGGTGCCGGTAAAAGTACCTTGCTGCATATTTTGGGTACCCTCGATTTGGCCAATTCGGGCACGCTTGAAATTGACGGAAATATTATTAACCAGTTGAGCCCCAAAGCGCTGGCTGCCTTCCGAAATCAGCGTATCGGGTTTATTTTTCAGTTTCATAATTTGCTGCCTGAGTTTACTGCTTTTGAAAATGTAATGATTCCGGCTTACATTAAAGGAGATTATGCCAATAAAACCGCTACCTATGCGCATTCTCTTTTTGAAATTTTGGGTATAACAAACCGAATGAGCCATAAACCCTCGCAATTATCGGGTGGTGAACAGCAACGGGTAGCGGTAGCACGCGCATTAATCAATAAGCCTAGTTTGGTTTTTGCCGATGAGCCCAGTGGCAACCTGGACTCGAACAATGCCGAAGAATTGCATAACTTATTTTTTAAGTTGCGCAACGAGTTGGGGCAATCGTTTGTTATTGTAACCCATAACGACCACCTGGCCAGCATAGCTGATCGTAAAATTACCATTAGAGATGGTGTAATTGCTGTATGATTAGCAAAGGAGTACGCTATATGTTAATAGCTGTGTTATTTTTTGCAGCTATGAATGTGCTTATTAAGTATATTCCCCGAATTGGGGCTTTCGAGATTGTTTTTTTTCGTTCTATTGTGTCGTTTGTAATATCGGTGGCTACCTTAAAAAAAATGAAAATAAGTGTGTGGGGGAAGAATCAAAAATGGTTGGTTATAAGAGGTATAGCGGGTTCTATTGGGTTACTATTGTTTTTTGCCACTATTAAAGAAATGCCCCTGGCCAGTGCGGTGGCTATCCAATATTTATCTCCCATTTTTACTTCGCTACTCGGAGTTTTTATAGTAAAAGAGCGAATCTATTCGCCTCAATGGTTCTTTTTTATAGTGTCCTTTGCCGGAGTTTTGTTAATCCAAGGATTCGATCCCCGGGTGTCCGGTTTTCATGTTGCATTAGGGATAGGCTCAGCCTTTGCTTCGGGTATGGCCTATAATAGCATTAGAAAACTTAAACTTAGCGAACACCCGTTGGTTATCATTTTTTATTTTCCGTTAATTACCATACCCATTACAGGCTTATACCTGCTTTTTGCCGGTTGGCAAACACCCAATTTTATAGAACTTGTTATTTTACTATCTATAGGCATAGCTACTCAGTTTGCTCAATATTTTATGACCAAAGCGTACCAAAACGATGACTTATCTAAAATTTCGAGTATTCAATACTTGGGTATTGTGTTTGCGGTTAGTTTTGGATACTTATTTTTTGATGAATCTTATACCTTAAAATCGTTTTCAGGTATAATTTTGGTGTTAGTAGGTGTAATTTTGAATGTAAGTTTTAAATATAAAATTGAACACCGAAATAAAGCTAACTGATCCTTAATTTAAGTAATATGAGTGGACATAGTAAATGGAGCACCATTAAGCATAAAAAGGGTGCCTTGGATAAAAAGCGAGGTAAAATTTTTACCAAACTAATTAAAGAAATTACCGTAGCCGCTAAAGAGGGGGGAGCCGACCCGGATTCAAACCCAAGGCTAAGGTTGGCCATTCAAAATGCGAAAGGCAAAAATATGCCCAAGGATACCATTGAGCGAGCCATTAAAAAAGTGGCAGGGGGCGATGCAGCCGATTACAGCGAAGTAACCTATGAGGGCTATGGACCCAAGGGAGTGGCTATTTTTATTGAGTGTACTACTGACAATATTAAACGTACCGTAGCCGATGTGCGCTCCTACTTTAATAAATATGGCGGCAGCCTGGGTACCAACGGATCGTTGGAGTTTATTTTTGACCGAAAGGGTGTTTTTACCATTGAAATGGATGAAAATATGGACGAAGATGAACTTACCCTGGAACTTATTGATGGAGGAGCCGAAGATGTAGAATTTGATAACGGATTTATAACAGTAACCTGCAGCATGGAAGATTTTGGTAATATGAATGCTAAAATTGAGGAGCTGGGCTTAAAAGCTGACAATGCTGAACTGCAACGTATTCCTACTACTTTTGTTAAATTAGATGATGAAAGCTTTGCGCAGGTAATGAAACTTATTGACACCTTAGAGGATAACGATGATGTGCAAAAGGTGTACCATAATATTGAAGCTACCGATAGCCAAATGGATAGTATATAAAAAAGGCTCCTGCTAAAGGAGCCTTTTTTAGGTAAGCAATAATTGGTTTACCCAATACGCTCAATTAAATCGGCTGCCCGGCTTGAGTAACCGGCTTCGTTATCGTACCATCCAACAACCTTAACTAAGGTGCCGCTGGCCGAAGTCATTTTAGAATCGAAAATACAAGAGTGTGGGTTTCCAACAATATCAATCGATACAATGGGGTCTTCGGTATATTCTAAAATGCCTTTCATGCTACCTTCGGCTGCCTTTTTCATGGCTGCATTAATTTCTTCAGCAGTAGCTTCTTTCTTTAAAATAAGCGTAAAATCGGTTAGCGAACCATCAGGAATAGGTACTCGCATAGCTACACCATCCAGCTTGCCGGCCAAATGAGGAAGCACTAAACCTACGGCCTTGGCTGCACCTGTAGAGGTAGGTACAATGGAATAGGCAGCTGCACGTGCTCTTCGTAAATCTTTGTGCGGGGCATCTTGCAAGTTTTGATCGGCTGTGTAGGCATGAATAGTAGATATATACCCTTTCTCTATACCAAATGTGTCGTCAAGCACTTTAGCCATGGGTGCCAGGCAGTTGGTAGTACACGATGCATTCGAAACAATTTTTTCGTCTCCGGTAAGGATGCTATCGTTTACACCCAATACTACGGTAGTAATGTCGCCTTTGGCCGGTGCCGAAATAACAACTTTTTTTGCTCCGGCTGTCAGGTGGCCACCGGCTCCTTCTGGGTCTACAAAACGCCCGGTCGATTCTAAAACTACATCAATGCCAAGCTCGCCCCAGGGTAATTTGGCAGGTTCGCGTTCGGCATAAATTTTAATTTCTTTTCCATTAACAATAATTCCATCAGTTGAGGCTTCTACTGTTCCGGGGAATTTTCCATGAACAGAATCGTATTTTAACAAATGGGCTAAAGTGTTGGTGTCGGTTAAGTCATTAATTGCAACAACCTCCACTGCACTGTTGGATAGTAATTTTTTAAAAGTAAGTCTTCCGATTCGTCCGAATCCGTTTATGGCAACTTTTGTCATGATATTAAGTGGGTTTAAAATTTGCCTCAAAAGTAATATGGTATAGGCTAAATTCAATATATTGAAGCCAATATATCCCTTTTGCTATGGTGGATTTTGTATTAAAAAAAATGTTCAAAATATTTTAGATCAGGTTTGGCAAAATAAATCCAACTGCTATATTTGCATCACCTTTTTAAGGAGGTCCGTTCGTCTAGGGGTTAGGACGCCAGGTTTTCATCCTGGTAACAGGGGTTCGATTCCCCTACGGACTACGATATCAATAATTGATATGTACGCAACTCGCTGTTTTTCAGCGAGTTGTTTTGTTTTGTACCCCTATATAAACCATATACATACCAAAATGCACACCAAAAGTGCATACCATTTTGGATATTACAAATCCCAATACTCCCCAAACCATTCCTTGTAAAGTGCTTTCTTTTCACATGCCTCAAAATAGTTTTTTAAATGTTCACTATTAATTCCACATTTCTCTTTTATCTCTTTAAAAGTTGGATAC